>NZ_JAHHPR010000163.1:0-1368 GCF_024606255.1 Endozoicomonas sp. SESOKO3 | reverse complement strand
CTGTTCGTCTGCACTGGCATCATCCCTGTAGTCTTCAATGTTGAGCTGATGGGCAATTTCATTGTTTTTGATTCTTTGGACACCTTCATCGTCGCAGATTTCATTGGCTTCTTCCCGTAATGCCTCAATTCTGGCGATTAGAGCATGTTTCAGGTAAGACAGGCTGGCACTGTTTTCAAATCTTACCTGCAGATCACTGGCCAGTTTAGCTATGAAAGTTTTGCCTCTTTCTTTAGCAGCAGTGTGTTCGTGAGGGTAGATATTCAGCTCATCCTCTACAGCGATAAGATAAGCTGCCTGTTGTTCTCTGGCTCGCTGTTCCGATTCTTCGACTTTAAAGGCAAGACGTGCATGGATGGAGTTGAGTCTGATATCTCTGCCTTCGAGATCCTCAAGAGCTGTGCTGTGATCCTCCCAGAGGATCTCATCCATCTTATCCAGTTCATAGGGTGAGATATTACCGCCATCAAGCCTTTTACGGATTCTTTCAAGCCTTGCTGCTTTGTCGCCACCTTCATCGATTTTGATGTTGAATAATCTTTCTAAGCTTTGCAGTATGACCAAGGCCTCTTCCTTTGGCCTCCTGGCTTCTATGATGTGTATCCGCAGGTAATAAGAGATGTGCATGCGATGTAAATAGACATCGTCTTTTTCACTGAGGCTGGTCTCATCCAGGGCTCTTTCCACAGCTCTCAATGTCTCAAGTACTTCAGGTCTGGCTTTGGGACGGTTCGGTGTTTTGGTGTTTTTCAGATCCGCCAAGTCTTGACGGAGCCTTTTAACCTCAGCCTCCTGTAGCTGATTGAGGTTTACTGCCCTGTGATTTTCCTTAATACATTGAGTGGCCATTGCCCTTGTTTCACGTGCTGTCTTTGATATTTCGGCAAGTTCAGCCTCTTTTACCTGCAACTTTTCCAGCTTGCTTTCCATCTCAAACAGTTGCCCGGTAATGTCACCCATCAATTTGGAAGCAAAGCGTTCGTCTTCGGCAAAAGGATCTCCAGTCACTTCGGCGGCAATGGGTATGACTTTCTGAATATTCTGGAAAAAATACCGGTTAGCCAGAAGGTTTCTAAGTGTGGGTTTAAAGACGAAATGTTTTGCAAGTTGCATATGCATCCAGGTTGGCGTGATGAACGACGAAGCGGCTCTGATGTGTGGTATTGTGAATTCAAATTCATCTGCTCCATCTGAGCTGGCACTGGTCAATGCCTGCTGAAGAGATTCATAGAATGCAAGCGTCACCAGTTTATCTTCGAATGCGGCTATTGTTTGTTCATTAGCATTGTGCTCGGCAGCTAAAGTCTCCAGCAGTGCCATCTGCCTGCTTCGAATGACGTGCTGGTAGCTTTTGACCTTGTCTTTTTT
>NZ_JAHHPR010000162.1:0-1008 GCF_024606255.1 Endozoicomonas sp. SESOKO3 | reverse complement strand
GGGTACAGGCAGGATTAGATTACTTTTTAATTCTTATTCGTTATAAATATTAAAAAGAATCTTGTTTGTCTCTCATATCTTTTAGCGAGACTTTTCGGAATCTTTCTTATCTGGACATTGATAGCTTTTGCTGACCTTGTTATCAATGTTAACCGACTCCAGTTTGACATCAAATTGCCAGAGACGATGTACATGCCTGAGTAATTCTTCAGTGCTATTGTCCAACGGGCGTCCCTGATGCTGGTAATGTCTCAGGGTCAGGGTACGGTCGCCACGAACGTCGACGTCAAATACCTGGATATTGGGTTCTCGGTTCCCAAGGTTGTATTGGGCAGCCAGTGACTCTCTTACTTCTTTATATCCGGTGCTGTTATGAATCGCATCGACTTCCAGATAGGATTTGCTGTCGTCATCGAGAATCGAGAAAAGTCTGAGGTCTCTCATGACCTTGGGAGACAGGAATTGTAAAATAAAGCTTTCATCCTTGAAGTTCTGCATCGCAAAGTGCACGGTTTCCAGCCAGTCACTGCCGGCAATGTCCGGGAACCAGTGCTTGTCTTCATCGGTAGGATTTTCACAGATTCTGCGAATATCCTGGAACATACTAAAGCCCAGTGTGTAGGGGTTAATGCCGCTGTAGTGCGGGCTGTCAAAAGGAGGCTGGTACACGACGCTGGAGTGAGAGTGCAGGAACTCCAGCATAAAGCCATCGGTGACTTTTCCTTCCTCATAAAGCTCATGGAGAAGATGGTAGTGCCAGAAGCAGGCCCAGCCTTCGTTCATGACCTGGGTTTGGCGTTGAGGGTAATAGTATTGGGACACTTTCCTGACGATTCGCAGCAGTTCACGCTGCAAGGTTTCCAGCAGTGGTGCATTTTTTTCCAGAAAGTAGAGAATGTTTTCTTCCGGGTCTTTGGGAAAGCGTTGAACTTTTTTCTCTTCTTTCTCTTCAGCTTTTGGAATGGTGCTCCAGATGTCGTTCAGGGTTCTCTGAATGTATTCTGCTCT
>NZ_JAHHPR010000161.1:0-1954 GCF_024606255.1 Endozoicomonas sp. SESOKO3 | reverse complement strand
TGGATATAAGGTTAAAAGACAATCACAAATGCCGGGAAAACTCAGGCCACGATCCTTGCTGCATCTGCCTTGAAGATGTCTTCCACGGCTGCCTGATACTGCCCTGTTCTCACAAAGTTCATAGGGATTGTGCCATTGCAATGATTGAAAACGGGATAAGAACCTGCCCCATGTGCAGACAACCTCTACCCCTTCCGTCAGATGAAAACAATAATTAACCATCTGACCGAATTTAATAGTCGCTGCTGGTGACCGCTTCAGGTTTGCAGCGTGGCAGCACAGGGTAAGAAATCCATATAGCCATTCAGAAATACTTGGCTACTCTCTATGTCTACGAACAATAACGATGAAAAGTAATGCTCCTTTATTTTTCCACGGCAGAAAGTCAACACAAATTGTTCTGAGGTTTTCTATCAGGGAAATCAGAGCGGGTTGGCATTATTGACACAAGTTGTGTAACGAGACTTGAATGCATTTTTACCGCTTATTAGTAGTATTTGTTCTTTCCCTGCATGCTATTGCGATTGCGCCATTATGCAATTCTTCAACCATCGTTGACTGGCATAATCCGGGTGGGCAAAAGGTTCGGCTTGAAATCAACGGTGGTATAGTGCCTCAGGTTGTGAGTCAGTGGCAACTCTATTCCGACAATATAAAAGACAGTGATCTGAAAACCGGGCAAACCCTGAATAACACAGTGACACTGGCAGGAGACAATCTGGCTGGTAGCGCCGATTTGCCCGGAGGCAGCAACGGGGGCTTCTTCTATTCGTTTCCCTCTCCACCCTCCTGCAGTGGCGGAGGTGGGTGGCTACCTCTCGAGCGCATTGCCTTGAAGACCCATCTTACTGTTGGCATAAAAGCAGGTAATGATGGTGGAAAACCCTCTGGCAAGGTACCCGATGAAGAATCAAAAGACGAAAATAACGATCATCAAAAAGAGCAAAGAGATGAACCTGGAGGTCAGGAGAGCAGATCACCGGGACAATCTAATGATGGCAGTGGAAATAACAGAAAAGACGACAATGGAGAGGAGAATGAACAAAATGCTACGACTCAAGACCTTCAGGAACTTGCCAACCAGCTTATAGCTCTCATTGAATGCGGCGATCCCAATGCCGTTTTTATGCTGAGGGAAATACTGGATGTGCTAGACATGCCTCAGCGTTTGCAGGTTCTGGAAACAACAGGTACAAACGCCAGGGGTAACCCTGTCACTCCTCTTGAGGCAATACTGGAACTGCAACGTTCTGTCAAAAAAAATTCATTGCGCAATCGGTTTATCAAACAGCTGATAGAAGCCACAAGCGATAAAACACGGACTTTGAATGACCCTGATATTCTGTTTTCACTCCAACCGATCATTCCACCTGCCCGGGCACTGCCCGAGACTGGCGTCAACAACCTGAGGATTTTGTATAAGATTGTTCAGGATATAATCCGCAGGATTAATCAATCTGACCAACAAACACTTATAGGACAATTTGAAAAATATTGCTTTATCGAGTACTTCCTTCAATTATTCCTGCTCTATTCAAACCCACTTGAACCTATTCGTGAACTGTTAGGGAAAATATCAGATTCAGTCATAAGCCGTGATATTGTGATTCATGCGCAAACATTAACGCTCCCCATCTCTTTTCGCGATGCCTTTATAGAGCTTGAACAGCACCCATCCCGCCATGAATCAGCACACCTCTCAAATGAGCTGATAAGGCGGACACATACTTTCCACTCTTCACTAAAAGTACCTTTAATAGCGCCTGTAATCAGTCACAGTGATAATACCGCCAACGCTACGACTGCCAGCAATGCAATCAGATTCACCGATTCCATCCGGCAAGTTAATGGCTCCCACAGTGCCTCTGGCTCTGGCTGCTGTTCCCCTGACTTCCCCACGGATAGATACTTACAGCAGGGAGCAAGGCCAAAGCGACGAGCCCTTGCAAATCAG
>NZ_JAHHPR010000018.1:0-5620 GCF_024606255.1 Endozoicomonas sp. SESOKO3 | reverse complement strand
ACCAAAAAATGTCCAATTTGTTTCAACCCGGTGGAAGACATTATGGTGTTACAAAGTTGCGGGCACGCTGGTTTCTGCGAGGGTTGTGCCGGGCGAATTGTAGATGAGCAGAGGGACTGCCCGTTTTGCCGGGAAACACCTTTGTCATACATGAAGGTGATCGACAAGTCTTTTTATTGAATGTGCGAACAGTGCTAGTCTGTTGCTTGAGAATGACAGACACATCTTGTGCCCATTATTGGTACCTTCTATAAGCGACAACGATGGTTATAAACTTTTGTGGAGTGAAAGAAAACGGGACTAAACCGTCTGTATGCAAAGCCCGGAATAAGTCATTCTTCAAGGCTTATGTATACGACAGCAGTATATTTGTTATGGACAAATTGCAGCTCGGCAGTGCAGTTGTTTTAACGAATGCAGGTGAAATATGACCTTAGGGTATTCTTTTAAGACGCTTTTGTTTTCAGTGTGTTTGTCTTTTTATCAGCAGGGACTGGCAAACGACACCTATGACCTTGAAGAGTTTCGCAATTATCACAAGACGAACTCAAGGCCGCATTCAAATAAACAACAAAGTCATACAGGTCAGAGCCCACTTGAAAACATCCGCATTGGTTTTGTCAGGCTTAATTTAGCCTCTGGCAATGTATCTGGAGATGAACGACTGGAAATCTGTGAAAATTACGAGGTTGCTGAACAAGACTTTAAACGTCTGGGTAATTTTTATTTTAATTATGTGGGTATGGGTGATCCTCAAAATCGAAAAGTTCGCATTCAAAAAATGCTGAGACTAATACATCATATATTCGCTATTAATATAAATATGATTAATGGGCGAAACCGGGCAGAGATAGAGCTAATCAATGAAACGGCAAAAAGTCTTTTTGAACAATTGTTTATGTCTGCCAAGATAAATGGCAGAAGTAATCCTTATTACAATTATTTCTATTCCGTTCCGGAAAAACATACATCCAACTATGTTGGTGTTGACAACTGTCTGGTCCTGATGCTTCTTGCTTTTCTTGGTCCCCACTTTCTCTATAAGAATCGACTTCATGGCCACTTTACTCTGTTGCATAACGTATATACAGGACAAAGCTACGATCAAGCATTCGACACTGGGTTGCTTTCTAAAAATATCAATGAATATAATTCTCCGCAAAGCCTTGCCAATCAGTTAAATACAGCCGGATTGGACGCAGAAACAGCACTGTTAATCGGTTTAACTGCAATGGCATCAGCCGCTTTTCAGCGCATGGATTTAGGACGGGTCTCGCTGGAGACACTGGAAACTGTGTTGATAGGGTGTTTGCCAAACGAGCTTCTGCCCATTATCTACAGCAATATAGCCAGTCATTGCCGCTCTGGACGCTCGTGTCCTGTACCCGGGGTTATGTATTGCGCGGATAGCATTAGCGGCATGCAACACTTTATATTCAGTATTGTGGGTATTTTCCTCGTGCCCGGAATGTTGGAGGCGTCATCGTCAGAAAGTCTGGTCTTTCTTGTGGATTATTCTGAGTGTTCAGACAGTGAGGGTTCAGAGAGTGATCTCACTGTTGAGGAGTCGGATTCTGAGCATCAGGATCAGTCAACAGTCATTCAACAACAAAATGAATTGATAACCGAGCTAAGACAGGAATTAGCAAGCCAACCTGCAACGGGCGAAGCCGGCGCAGTTGGAGGTGCTTCAGGAGGAATCAAAAAATGTCCAATTTGTTTCAATCCAGTGGAAGACATCAGGGTGTTACAAAGTTGTGGACACGCTGGTTTTTGTGAAGATTGTGCCGGGCGTATTATAGATGAGCAGAGGGGCTGTCCGTTCTGTCGGGGAACACCGTTGTCATACATCAAGGTTATCGACAAGTCTTTTTATTGAATGTGCGAACAGAGCCATTGTATTGCCTGATGCTTCTTTTTCCAGATTCGTTTGATCAGCTCTTGGATATCGCGTTCCGGATGGTAACTGATGCGTGTGGATACATCCGGGACCAGATTCCAGGTGACTGGTGTCAATGGAAACATCCGAATCAGCTTTTTCTATTGGTCCCTATGGCCTATACAAATAGGTGCTAAGGACGCTTACATAAAGCTCATTAATAGTAGTACAGATGTTTTAATGAATGTCGGTGAAAGTATGACCATTCCATGTGCCTTAAAGACGCTTTTGTTTTCAGTGTGTTTGTTTGTTTATCAGCAGGGGCTGGCAAATGATACCTATGATCTTGAAGGATTTCGCCAGTATCAAAAGACAAACTGGAAACCGCCTTCAAAAAAACAAAGGCGAACAGGACAACCCGTCATGAGTCCACTTGAAAATATCCGTATTGGCTTTTTCAGGCTTAATTTAACCTCTGACGATCTGTCTGGAGATGAGCGGCTGGAAACCTGTGAAAATTACGAGGTGGCTGAGCAAGACTTTACACATCTGATCAACTTTTATTTTAATTATGTGAATCTGGGTAATCCTCTATATCGAAGAGGTCGAATTCAAACAATGCTGAGACTAATGCATAGTATTTTCGATATAAATATCAGCATGCTCAATGGACAAAGCCCGGAAAACAAAGAGTTAATCAATGCAATGGCAAAAAGCCTCTTTGAACAATTGTTTTTGTCTGAGAACATAGATGGCAGAAATAATCCTTATTGCCATTATTTCTATTCAGATTCGGCAGAAAATCAGTCCAATTCTGTTGGTGTTAATAATGGTTTAGTCCTTATGTTTCTTGCTTTTCTTGGTCCCCACTTTCTTTCCCAGAGTGACTTATATGCCTACTTTAGCGTGCTGCATAACGGCTATACCAGAAAAAGTTACGCTCGGGCATTCTCCGGAGTGTTGCTTCCCAGAAATATCCACGAATATGATAATCCGCACAGCGTTGCCTATTTATTCACTACAGCCGGACTGGATGCAGAAACAGCACTTCTGATTGGTTTAAATACAATGGCATCAGCAGCTTTCGAGCATATGAACTCAGGAATTAAGTGGTGGCCAGATACACTGAAAAAATTGTTGATAAATTACTTGCCATACGAGCTTCTGGGCATCATTTACAGCAATATAGCCCGCTTTTGCCCCAACGGGCGCTCATGCCCCGTACCTCCGCTTATGCTCGACTTGAGAGGCATGCAAGAGTTTACACACGGTATTTTGGGTATTGACCCCGAACCTTCAATATCAGAGATATCATCGTCAGAAAGCTCGGACTATCTAACCGATTATGGTTCAGACAGTGGGGATGAAGTTGAGGTTGAGTTTGAGTTTGAGGCTTCTGATGGGGAGCCGTATTCTGATCATCAGGACCCGGCAACAGTCATTCAACAACAAAGTGAACTGATAACCCAACTACGAGAGGAATTAGCAAGCCAAACTGCAACGGAGGAAGCGGGTGCAGTTGGAGGCGCACCGGGAGGAATCATAGAGTGTCCGGTTTGTTTCGAGCCACCGCAAGAAATGACGGTATTAGAAAGTTGTGGACACGCCGGTATGTGCAAGAATTGTGCTGAGCGATTTGTACGGGAGCAGACGGGGTGTCCCTTTTGCCGGAAAAAACCGGAATCATACAGGACGATATTCTTCATGCCCCGTCATTGAAGAAGTTTAACTGTCTGTTGTCAAAGCTCCTTTATACGACAACGGTTTATTTGTTGCGGATAAACTGCAGGAATTCTTCACGGGAAGGCTGATTTTCACGCATCAGACCCAGCATGACAGAGGATGTCATGGAAGAGTTCTGCTTTTCGACACCGCGCATCATCATGCACATGTGCTGTGCTTCAATGACAACGCCGACCCCTTTCGCACTGGTAGCCTCAACAATAGCGTCGGCAATCTGTCTGGTCATGTTTTCCTGAATCTGAAGACGACGGGCGAACATATCCACAATGCGGGCGAACTTGGAGAGGCCGAGCACTTTGCCATCAGGTATGTAACCAATGTGGCACTTGCCAATAAATGGCAGCATGTGGTGTTCGCACATGGAGTACAGCTCAATGTCCCTGACGACCACCATTTCACTGATGTCGGATTCGAACACTGCGTTATTGACAATATCCTCAAGGCTTTGCTCATAACCGCGAGTCAGGAACTGCATGGCCTTGGCGGCACGTCTGGGGGTGTCTTTCAGGCCATCCCGGTGAATATCCTCCCCCAGAGATTCAAGGATGGCTTTGTAGTATTCGCTCAGTTGTTCGGTCATGGGTCGCTCAGTATTGACATGAAAAGTAGTGACATGAAGAGGGCAGAGGTCTGACACAGCCTGTCTTTCACGAGAAGTTCATGTAAAAAAGTGGCCCGAGTTTAACATAAAGGGGGCTGTGTGGAACGATTTCAGTTCCTGAGAGCTTTATTAGTGGCTGGGGTTGCCAGTCCTGTTCAATAGCGGTAAGGTTCGCGGGTATCAGATGCCTACTGAAAAGTAGTAAAAAAAAATAACAAACGGGATCGATTATGATAAGAAAACTCACAAAATGGGTGGCACCTGTTCTTATGCTGGCAGCGGCCAGTGCCCAGGCGGAGACCGATAGCGACACTCTGGGAACCGTGTTAAGCAAAGGTTACCTGAGTTGTGGTGTCAATACCGGACTGCCGGGGTTTGCAACGCCTGATGAGAAGGGGCAATGGTCTGGCATCGATGTGGATGTCTGCCGTGGCGTGGCAGCGGCGGTTTTGGGCGATGCTTCCAAGGTTAAATACATACCCCTGACGGCCAAGGAGCGTTTTACCGCTCTGCAGTCAGGTGAAATCGACATGCTTTCCCGTAACACCACCTGGACACTCACCCGTGACGCTTCATTGGGTCTGAACTTTGCCGGTGTCAGCTATTACGATGGTCAGGGCTTTTTGGTGAAAAAAGAGCTGGGTGTCACCAGTGCCAAAGAACTGGACGGTGCTGCGATCTGTATTCAGTCCGGTACGACCACTGAGTTGAACCTTGCAGATTATTTTCGCAGCAATGGCATGAAGTACCAGCCTGTTGTCTTTGATACCTCCGACGGTACGGCCAAAGGGTTTGATTCAGGTCGTTGTGATGTCCTGACTTCAGACCAGTCCCAGCTTTATGCTCTGAGACTGCGTTTGTCGAAGCCAGGTCAAGCCGTTGTGCTGCCTGAAGTGATTTCAAAAGAGCCTCTGGGACCACTGGTTCGTCAGGGTGATGACCAATGGTTCAATATTGTGAAGTGGTCTCTGTTCGCCATGATCAATGCCGAAGAGCTGGGGCTGAGTTCGGCCAATATCGACAAGAGCAAGTCTTCAACCAATCCTTCCATTCGCCGCTTCCTGGGTATTGAAGGCCCCAAGGGCAAGGGCATGGGCCTCAAGGATGACTGGGCTTACCAGGTCGTGAAGCAAGTGGGTAACTATGGTGAAGTCTTTGAGCGTAATATCGGCGCATCCTCTCCCCTGAAAATTGAGCGTGGTCTCAATGCCCAGTGGAGCCAGGGCGGTATCCTCTACGCACCTCCTTTCCGCTAAGAGTCCTGTAAGGCTGGTGGTCCAAATGAATTGGGCTGTCAGCTTTCTGCTATGAGATGCCTTTAGCAAATGCTTCTGGCAAAAACTTCTAGCAGCCTGTCGGACTTAAGCGTCCGTAGCGAGGATTGCAAGAAATTGAGG
>NZ_JAHHPR010000160.1:0-2953 GCF_024606255.1 Endozoicomonas sp. SESOKO3 | reverse complement strand
CCAGTTTGAGCCCCGATGGCCGTCATGCGCTGATCTTCAGTTTTGGCAAGACTGCAAAAATCTATAGTGAGGAGGAAGACGGATCATGGGAAGTTAAAGCTAACATTACCCATGAGGGTGGGATCCTCTCAGCTACCTTCGATGCTAACAGTCATCATCTGGTAACCACTAGTGAAGATCGTAAGGCGAAAATTTATAACCTGCAAGACGATGGTTCATGGCAAAAGGCAGCCGTAATTTCTCATCGTGATTTTGTCTACTCAGCCAACTTCAGCCTCGATGGCAGCCATGTGGTGACCGAAAGTGAGGATGGCACGGCAAAAATCTATAGTCTCCAAGACAGTGGATCATGGTTAATAAAAGCTGCTATTCCACACGAGGTGGCGATCACCTCGGCCAACTTCAGCGCCAATGCTCGCCATGTGGTGACTGCCAGTCATGATGGAACGGCAAACATCTATGGCCGCAATGGCGAGGGATTATGGGTAAAAAAGAAAACCATTGTTCACAATGATCGCGTCCATTCAGCCACCTTCAGTCCCGATGGTTGCCTTGTTGTGACCGCCAGTTACGACAAAACGGCAAAAATTGTTGGTCTGGTGGCTAATGGATCATGGGTAGAAAAAGCCACCATTCAACACAATAGTGCAGTCGTCATAGCCACCTTCAGCGCCGATGGTCGGTATGCTTTGACCGTCAGTGCAGATATGAAGGTGAGAATCACTGAACTAAGAAAGGGAGGAACAATGGATGATCGAATGAGCATAAAACCCTCTAAAAGCAGGGAACCATTAGAAGCACTTTTGCAGAAATGAACGTGCGAAGCGTTTTCCCGGATCAGGGCGCTGTTTTTGCTGAGTTTCACTGACTTCAATGTTTTGAACTTTCACTCTGAAATCGGTTCTAAGCTTTCAATCCATTTAAATGTCCTTTCTAACCGAGGATAAATACTAACTTTTAAGGCACAGACATGCATTTCACGAACAGCCATTCCAGCATTGACGCTTCACTCTCGTCAACCTTGAAGCAAACTCGACTGAAGGAAACACCAAGAGGTGTCAGTGTGAGCAGGGAGGTGACTGTACAAAACAGCATTGAACCTGCATTCTTCCATTTACCCGTAGAGATTCATTCCAAAATCATTCGCTGCCTGGATTTTCGAGGGGTTACCCGTTTAGCAAAGGTATGCAAATATCTTCACACTCTTGTAAAACAGGACAGGGCTGTGGAAAGCGCATGGTTTCGACGGTTCCCTGAACCACACCAATATCAACTCAAGACCCTCATTACGGCAAAAGATGATCAACAACTCTGTGATTGGTTGAAGCCGATTGTGAATAAGGAGGCTGTCGAGTCACTCGTAAAACAACGAAATAATGCTTACTTTCCCGCTCTGCTCCTTTTTACCAACAGTCAACGGATGTCTCAATGTGAACAGTTTGAGTTAGTGGAAAAAGCCAAAATATCCCAGAAGTACCACATCAAGGGCGGCAATTTCAGCCCCGATAGCCGCCATGTAATGACCGTTGCGGATAATGTAGCGAAAATCCATAGTCAGAAGGCCGGTGGATCATGGGAAGAGAAAAACACTATTTGCCATAAAAGATTCATCAAATCAGCCAACTTCAGTCCCGATAGCCGTCATCTGGTGACTGCCTCTCCTTATGGCAAAGCGAAAATCTGTGATCTGGGAGACGATGGATCATGGGAAGAAAAAATCACCATTTCTGATAACACTACGCTCCGGTCGGTCAATTTCACTTCTGATAGCCGCCATGTGGTGACCGCCAATTGTGGTGATGCGACGGTGAGAATCTATGGACTGGAGACCGGTGGACTATGGGAAGAAAAAACCACCATTCAGCATAATTTTCCGGTTGTGTTTGCCAGCTTAAACTCCGATGGTCATCATCTGTTGGTCGCCGATCGAAAGCACACTGCCGCCATTTACGTTCAGGACGACGATGGAACGTGGACAGTAAAAGACACCTTTACCCATGGGGATACTATCTATTGTGCCACCTTCAGCACCGATGGTCGCTACCTGGTAACAAGCAGTAGTGATGGTAAGGCAAAAATCCGTGGTCTGCAGACCGATGGATCATGGAAAAAAATAACCACCATTTCCCATGGTAAAACAAACGTATTCGCCGAATTCAGCAGCGATGGCCGCCATTTGTTGACCTTCAGTACAGATGGCACGGTGAAGATCTATGGCCATAAGGCACCTGGATCATGGGTAAAAGAAGCCATTATTTGGCACGATGGGGAACTCAACTCAGCCCGGTTCAGCGCCAGTGGCCGTCATGTGGCCGCCTGTATTGCTAACACGGCGTACATTTATAGCCATGAGGCCCCCGGATTATGGGTAAAAACAGCCACCATTGCCCACGAAGATGCGATCTGGTCAGCTACCTTCAGTCCTGATGAATGCCTTGTGGTGACTGCCAGTGATGATAAAACGGCAAAAATTTATGGTTTGGGAGCCAATGGGTCATGGCTGGAAAAGGCCATCATTTCCCACAAGAATTGGATCACCTCAGCCTCCTTCAGTGCCGATAGCCGACACGTGTTGACCGCCGGTTTTGATTGTGAGGCGACAATCACTGAACTAGGTTGGAAAGATTGACGATCTAGTGGAACCAGGCATGAACCCTCGAAACAACAATGACAGCAATGTCGGTTCACTCTCTTCAACATCCGGGCGGCCTCAATGGTAGTAACCCTATCGATGTGTATGATGGCTTTGTCACTCCAGGTTTCACATATACAGCTCTCTGCTCAACAGTCGTCATCACAACCCGCATTCGACGATTCAGGTGAACCTCATCCGGGCCAGGTAATCGCCCTGCTGTAGCTCTGTCATCGTCCCTGAGTTCATCGCTCTTCTCAAACCGGTTTTTACGACAGTCATCAGGTATAAAACATCGGCGTTTCAGTAAAATTTCTGCAT
>NZ_JAHHPR010000017.1:0-1993 GCF_024606255.1 Endozoicomonas sp. SESOKO3 | reverse complement strand
TTGCCACCATTGAAGTAGAAAAAGTTGAAGTGAATGGGCGTACCTTCATGCGTCTCATCGCTTCGGGCGATCAGCCTCCTGAACTGAAGCGACTGGGTCAATCGCTTTTTGTCAACGATGAAGCTCTCCTGGCAGCCGCCGCCTCTGCCTATATCCAGGTTCATGTCCTGGGAGAGGATATACAACAGCAGGCCCTGAATGAACTGTTAGCACACAGCAAACCCGTCGGATACATTGTACACAGGGAGGATGACACACAATTTTATCCTCTGCCTGCGGGCTATCCAAAGCTGGAAGTATCAGAAGTTTCGGGAGAGGTGATTGTTTTCCATGGTCAGAAACTGAATCCGCATGATATCGCTTTTGTAGAAAACCTCAATAAACCTCTGGGTACCGAACTCGCTTCTTCGTTAACAAGACAGGTTAAAAAATACAAGGTCAAAAGCTACCAGCACGTCATTCGAAGCAGGCAGATGGCAGTGCTGGAGGATTTTGTTACACGACACGACGCTGCAGTTAACAGAGATCAGGAAACGCTTGCAGGGAAAAATAAACCGGAGACACTTTCCCTTGAAGAGGAAGATAAACTGGCGATACTTTCGCTTGCATACTACGAGTCTCTTCATCAGGCGTTAGCCAGCGCTACTCCAGATGAGGCAGATGAATTTGAGTTCACACCGGAACACATCAAAATCGCTTCGTCAGTCACCACGCCAACCTGGTTGCATATTCAACTTGCAAAACACTTCAACTTCAGACCCGTACTGAGAGATCTTCTGAATACCCGGCATTTTGTTCAGAATATGCTGAATACTGCACCCCATATCTCCAAACTACCGGGCGATTTTTGTTACAACGACGAACATTTTGCTGACAAAGTCCTGCGCGACCTGGCCAGACAATTGATTGAGGTGGATAACACGCTCGAAGACCTACAGATAAAAGAAGCCAAACTCTTACAGCTTGAAAATCAATTGCAGCAAGCAATGGAAAGAGTCGACGCAATTGACAAGGAAAAACAGCAAACACAACGACACTATGAGCAAGCTGAATTTGAGCTGGGACATCTTCGTTACGATATAGAAGAGCTTGAAAACCAGGAACGGAAACTTCAGAAGAAAATCAAACAAATTCCAAAGCTGAAACAACAACTCCGTGATGCCAGAATAGAAATCATAAATACCTACAACTCTGAGCTGGCAATAGCGCTTGGCATTGATGACTGGGATGATGCCCAGCCACAAGAAGAGCAATCCAGACGTCTCCTGGAGACAATTAATGACATGCGCACAAAGGTTGTCGCAACCTATACCGCAACAGGACAGTCTGATGAAGAAGTTGTAAAAGCAAAACTGGCGGCGATTGAAGGCCAGTTCAGTATTACTCCGGACGATAAAAACGATCTGAGTTACAGCAACCCCAGGTCCGGTTTAAATCTGGATGAGACATTAATGATGGCCGAAGAGAATCCTTCGGAGAGTCTGGCTTTAATTGAAAGACATTATGGTCTGGTCCCGGTTGACAAAGCTGACCTGAATGCACGTATCAAGGCCATTCAGGAACACCTTAAGCACGTTAACTACTTCAAGCAACTGGAAGAACAGGCCGATCAACCACCTGTTCAGCAACAAAGCATCGGCACAGAGACAGAAAAAGCAGCAGCAACCCGAGCTCACAATGCAGTCATAGGCTCGCATTTAAACTTGCCAGATTTTGAAGACAATACAGATCCTGACACTCAGCAAGAAGTTCTGTTCAATTGGATTGAATCAATGAATGCTGAAATACAAAAAATTAACAAAAGTGAGCGATGATCAACTTAGCGAGATTGAAACACATCGCAAAAAGATTGAAACACTTCGCAAAAATATTGAAACACTTCGCAAAAGTCTTAAAACACTTCACATAAAGGATGCTGATCAAGTTGGTCTTATTCGAGAAATTCAGTCACGGAATTATAGACAACTTGACGAAAATGTAGCACTTCTCAGAG
>NZ_JAHHPR010000159.1:0-2500 GCF_024606255.1 Endozoicomonas sp. SESOKO3 | reverse complement strand
CTGCTTAACGAATACCTGTCAGGCCTGTTAGCCAAAGAAAAAGAATGTCAGCCCAGGTCAAGACTGCCAGAATTTATGGGGGTTGACCAAGTGACATACCGTTCATGGCTGACTCGCACCGCTGAGGAAATCCTGTACTGGACGGCTATGCAACCTCATGAGGCTAAAGACAATTGTAGCTTTACTCTTTCTGATGAGTGTTACTCAGAACACATAAAGAGTAGTGGAAACCTGGATGCCACACTGTACCCACATGTTTTGCGTCGTTTCGACATACATAAAAAATTTCCTGAAGACTTCCATAATGTCAATGACCAACTCAATCTCGGAGCCAATAACTCCACCTTTCCCCTGATCAGTCTGGTCAAGGGACTTACGTTGTTTGCCGGTAATGTTTTTGCATTCGCAGGCCAATACACAGAGGAGGATGATATGGAGTGAGGAATATATTCCGCCAGCGCATCCTACATTTCAGGCTATTGAGAATTACTTTGGGTTGCATCGGTCCGGCCAGAGGCCTTTTTTCAACTCTGTGATTCTTCTGTTTTGGAACTTTTTTTGAATTGACGGGTCAATATTGTGAGCATTTTTTGACTGGGCTCTCCCTCGTCAAGATTAAGGACAATTTAAAGACAGGAAAAAACGATGGATCGATTATCTCAATTCTCATGTAATAAGAGGCAAAATTCACCTACTTTCAATGCTACAGAGAATCGTGGCAAAGTTTGCGGAAAAATCGTCAGCCCTGTCAGTGATAAGGCATTGGGAGTTCATCATGCAAATTTCACACAAGATCTTGTAACAGGACAAAAAGATCAAAAAGAGATCGGAATTACCTCCAGAGCCGTTGCTTCAGGCCTAGATTCCCATCAAGTCGCTAAACTCAAACCAAAATTAAAAAAGCTTAAAGATATTCAGGGTGCGAACACTGCTATCATCAGCGACAGACAACTTAAGCTCATTAAACGGCTCATGGATCATAGTATTAAAGGTAGGCTGACAGCAGAAAAATTTATAGATGTTATCGACTTTATTTATTATCGCCCTGAAAAAATATTACCTAAAGATTATTTTAAATCACCAACCCTTTTGTCAGGAATAATAAGAAATCAGCTTTGGGATGTTTCTAAAACGGAGATAGCTGATAAAATATGGGATGTATTAATATCAACACCTGAAAGGAAAAAACAGTTATTATTGACTCGCGTCAGGGAAAAAGGCGTCAGGCATTATTACGAAGACCTTTCTGATGAATTGAAAAATGATATTGATTTTCTGACTGAATGGTCAACTCTGAAAGGTATTCCCCGTGGTACACCACCAAATCTGGCAGTTCAGATTTATGAACGTCTGGATATCGGGGCCAAAATAAAGTCTGTGAGTGTTCTGCCGCGCAGCTTCGCAGACGATGATGTTTATAATGAGCTTATCCGTTCGGGAAGAATAACACTTAATGAGCTACCACAAAACATCAGAAAGAAAAACAAAGAGTACTGCCTTTCGCAATTATCGAAAGGCCTTTGCAGATTATCAGAGGTTCCGGCACAGTTTATAACAGAAAAAGCCATTTTGGATTCACTCGATGGTAGAAAATTTCTTATCAATTTTTTTGAACTTTTCAATGATGATATTGAATATGACATGTTGATCAGTCATCCTGAATTCTTTGAAGAAGTACTAGTCAAAATTACTTCAGCGCCCTTGGAAATAAGAATGCCAACCTCTTATACGCATATCGATCTTTTGTATGATGTTTATAAATATTGCATAAAAAGATACAGGTATGACAGGGAGAGACTTGCTTTATTATTAAAAAAACTGATAAAAGTTAATCCTTTTTTTGTTATACCTGTTAAAAATATGGATGATGAGTTGCTTCAGGGGATGATTAAAGAAGGAAAAGAATTACTATTAGCCATGTTAATCATTAGACCTGAAATAAGCCAATGTCTTGATACGGAAATTATTTCTTTTTTCTTTAAGAAAGTTAATGCTGGTGATGATTTTAAAACCCATGTCATGAATATTGTTTATCCGTACTTTCCTATCAATGATAAAAAATGTTTTCCAGAAGACATATTGCAGAAGCAAGACACATTGGTGCTAAATTCTGCCCCCTTTGTTGCAGGAGGAATGCATATTATCAATAGGGGTTTACGACCCGTTAAAGGCAAAATCATAATAGACTACATTGAAGGTTTTCAATCTTTTTTAACTCGTTTTAATGATAAGGAATATCTCAAGAAGTGTTGCACTGACCCAACAACCCGGCAAAAGCTCATTCATGTTCTGGCTATCAGGTTCATTGCTAACAAGCGGCAGTGCATGAAGGAGTGGAAACATTGTCTACCCCGAAAATTAATTCATGATACGCTGGCTTATCTCAATAATCCCGCCCTTTTCCCGGAACTGGATGTCTCCGGCACATTAACAGAACCGGTGAACCCTCTCACATTTCAACAACCCAATACTTCGGCATTCAAGTTGCTGGTGTCTCTCC
>NZ_JAHHPR010000158.1:0-1362 GCF_024606255.1 Endozoicomonas sp. SESOKO3 | reverse complement strand
CTATTACAATGATGTTTGGCTCTGGACACAACCAGCGACCACATCAACCATCAACATCATCGGGACAGCGAGCTCCACAAGCTGCTAATCTCCCCGGAGGCTTTATCTCCAGCCTCATGTATTCTGACTCAGGCGGTAGTGGAGGAGGTTCTCAACAACACTCACATACTTTGGGTTTAAATTGTTTCGTTCACCCTTGTCGTGGTGTTTGTAGTTTCCGACCATTCTCTGATAATGGAAGCCCCGATAATTGGCTGCTGAATTCGGCAGAAACTTCGATGGGCTTCAACGGAGCAAACCCCGGACAGAGCTCATGCCCTCATTTGGCTAATAAACACAGCATTAGTCGCATAGACGATTTTGATCCTTTTGAAGCGACGCATTTCGAACAAAACGAAATACTGGATGATCTTTCTGGTATTCAACTCTCGTTGATTTCTAATCAACTGCTTGATTTGGCGTATGAGTTTGACTGCAACCCTGCCAACAATGCCTGCGCTTTGGATGAGGTTGCCTTAGACAGGGACACCTCAGACTCAATGCGTGCGGGGGGCACCTATCCAACTGACGTTGCCGGGCCGCTTAATGGTCTTGTGCTAATGAACGACGGATTGCGTTTTACAGCGAATGAGTTTGGGGTCATTAATGGGTTAGTCGATCCAACTGAACTTTGCCAGGAAGCTGGGTTTTCCCTTGCGCTTGACTCTTCAGAAACACCACAGACAATCACTGAATTATCCCAGTCAGGTCAGAGCCAACCCCATCTTTCCCGGACAGACGAAGCACAAGCCAGGAACAACAGCGGGCAAAAAATCTGTCACGTGATCTTGGTTGGAGAGGGTGGCCAAGAGCGACTATGTGGGAGAGTTTGCAAGAATGCTCGGGCTCTGTCATCTCACAAAAAAAGAAGTCATCCAAGGCAACATAGCTGTGATGTCAGAGTGGTCGGGGAGGATGGTCAGCCGCGGCCATGCGGGAAAGTCTGCAAGAATGCTCGTGCCCTGATGGATCACAATAGAAATAATCATAAAGGGCCAGAAACCTGTAACATGACTGTGGTCGGGGAGTATGGTCAGCAGCGAGCATGCAAGAAGATCTGCAAGAATGCTCAAACCATGGCGAACCACAAAAAAATGGTGCATGGCAGGCAACAAACCTGTTACGTGACCGTGGTCGGAGAGGATGGCCGACAGCGCCCATGCGGGATGGTTTGCAAGAATGCTCCTTGTCTGGCGTCTCACAAAATAAGAGCCCACAGCGGGCAACAAATCTGTGACAGGATCGTGGTTGGGGAGGATGGTTTGGTGTGGCCATGTGGTAGGATCTGCAAGAGTGCCGGAACCTTGGCGGATCCCAGAAGAA
>NZ_JAHHPR010000157.1:0-1409 GCF_024606255.1 Endozoicomonas sp. SESOKO3 | reverse complement strand
TACAGCCCGGGCACGGCTGGCATCCAGAAAACGCAGCTGATCATCCTTTGTTAAGTTTTTCAGGATTTCCCAGTAGAGCCTTTTCATATAGTCGTGTTTCAGCACCCCCGACAATAGTTGCAACTGGGCTGAGTACTGTTCCCACAGACTTTTGTCCGGCAATGACTTCAGCCGCTTGGCGAAATAGACAAAACGCGATCTGTATTCATTGGCAGAAAACAGAACCATTGCCTTATTTAACACGTGCAAAGGCACGGCTTTAGTCGAATGATGCCACAAAAAATCCCGGTCTTGTCCACTGGCGTGAAGGAAACGTTCGACGCCTTTCCCTCCATAAGAAGAAAGAAGCCTTATCAATGATTCCAGCATCAGAAAAGCTTTGGTATTTTCATGGAATTGATGAAACTGTTTTAAAATCGCCCAGTTTAATAACCAGTCTGGCTTAAGGGTGGAAAGATAAAGAGCAACCGTTTTTATCTGGCGATTGGAATTATCATTCTCTTCATTCTCTGAATCGCTATTGTATTCGTCGTCCTCTTTACTATCTGAATCACTTTTATCTTCAGTAAGTTCTGTTAACAGCCACTGTTTTAGTTGTGTTTCCTGATGTTGCAGCGCTTCGATGTCAGGTAGCCCTTCTGCTGTCCAGAGCCTGGTCATAGTTTGCAGGAGTCGATGATTGAGCGCACCCCCGCAACTTGTCCAGACCATCATTTTTTTCAATCGCTCATGGCTGGGAACGCTTTTGCCATGATTCATGGACGAGAAGGCGTGGAACAGTTCCATATTGAACTCGCCATCCATCTCTTTCCATTCAGGCCAGTCCAGCACCTCTTTTACATCATCATGTTTGAGTATGCCGTGACCATTATTGATGGAGGAGAAGGAGCGGAAGAGCTCAATATTGAACCTGCCATTCTTGTCTTTCCATTCCGGCCAATCCAGTACCTCTTTCACTTCCTCATGTTTAAGCATGCCCCTGTTGCAATTCATGGACGAGAAGGCGCGGAGCAGCTCAATGTTGAACTTGCCATCCTTGTCATTCCATTCAGGCCAGTCCAGCACCTCTTTTACTTCCTCATGTTTTGGCATGCCTTTACAGCTGTTCATCGATGAGAAAGCGCGGAACAGTTTTATACTGAACACACCATCCCTGTCTTTCCATTCTGGCCAGCTCAGCACCTCTTTCACTTGCTCATGTTTGGGCACGCCTTTGCCATGATTAATAGACGAGAAGGAGCGGAACAACTCCATAATGAACTCGCCATCCTTGTCTTTCCATTCCGGCCAGCCCGGCATTTCTTTCACTTCCTTATGTTTGGGCATGCCTTTGCCATTATTCATGGATGAGAAGGAGCGGAACAGCTCCATGCTGAACTCGCCATCCTTGTCTTTCCATTCCGGCCAGC
>NZ_JAHHPR010000156.1:0-3198 GCF_024606255.1 Endozoicomonas sp. SESOKO3 | reverse complement strand
TGAAAGATATCCTGAAAGCGACAAAAACCCGGACAGTGACCGCCCGTGACGGTCTTTTGAGAGTCGATATCTGGGGACGTCTGTGGGTTGGCCTGCTTTCAGAGACGGGTCTGGTGACCTGGTCACTGGCCGACAAACCTGACAAGCTCAAAGCACTTCGCATCAGTAACGGTGACATCACCGTCGAAAGATTGCCTAAAAAAGACCAGTTTGCTGAAGGTGCTATTGGACTGCGGGAGCTGCCCTCTGCGCTGTTACAAAACAGTGGCTTGCTGGGGCCCGTTAATCCCGATCATGCAATACCGACTCTGGAGATGTTCAGGCGCAGCCTTAAGCCGCATCTGGGAGCTCTCAGTTCAGATGATTTAAAATCGCTGGAGAAAAAAATTGCACAATTTGACCGGTTTCGCCAAGAGGGGACTGCCCTTAAAAAATACGCCCTTGTCTATCGTATGCAGGAAAACCTGCCCGGTACTGCTCTTGGAAAAGCAGTCGTCTCGCACCTGGTCGCCACAATAAAACAGTACCTGCTGGACGCTTTGGTCGAGGTACCCAAAAAGCTTCACACTATCTGGATTGGTCCTCTCAAAAAAGGTGTTGTAGACGATCTCAAGATCTGGGCTTCACAGGTTCCCTCCTGGTCTTTGACGCTCTGGCACGATCCACAAGCGTTTTTAGCGCCCATACTTACCCGGGAAATACTTAAGGCTGTTGCCGCTGAGAAAATACCCGAATCATTCCTGAAAAAAGAAAATACCAGGGTTGAATTTGTGGAACGTGTTAATCAGCTGCAAGATCTGGCTTATAGCACTATAAAAAAAGGCATCGCCCGGGGTAAAACCTTCGACGACATGGCAAAAGCGTTTTTAGTTAACCATTTGGGTATGGATCGAAGCGAGTTAGAGAAAATACAAGAAGAAAGCCCGAAGCAACTCAGGACGTTTGGCGACGAGCTGGCCAAACTTAAGAGCAACCCTGATTCCGGTAAATTCAGGCTGGCAGATATCAATACACTCTGGCAGGCAGGCAATGAAGCCAGCCTGAGAAAGTGGTACGTGAAAGAACTTGGGCAAAGGGGGATTTTAGCCGCAGCAGCAGATTTGGTAAGAGTGGAAGTTCTTGCCAGAGACAAGGAAGGAGGGGGTGTCTATTTGGATGTTGATATACTACCTGCTTTTAACAAGGAATTGTTTAAACACATTAAATTTCCGAAATATTTTTTATTTGGCGGCGAGCTGATTGGTCCGGGTTACCCCGTTAACCATGCAATTATTAACTATCTTGCCCAGAAAGGGCCGGAACAGCTGTTTTTTGGCAGGACACCTGATCCGGAAGAAGAGAAATACTACGACAGAATAAAGGAAGAATACCCTGATTTAATAAAAGCTATTGAAGAAGCTATAGCCAATCACGGCAAAAAACCTCTTTTTGTCTTTCAAGATTCGCTCAGGGTTATTCCTGGTTCAGTGGAAATAAAATCAAGGTATGAAAAAAAGATACATCTCAACAATAACTTAATTATCGCGCCACCTGACAGCGAGGTTCTCGAGGCAGTTAAGAAAAATATTATAAAACGTTATCAATTGATTGAACGTTTAAATCTCGACAACCCACTAAGAGTTTCTAATACCGATATAAATAAAACTGCAAAATTAATCGCCAGGGAATTGAATATTGATCAGAAAATCGCCCACAGTTTTTTTAATTATCGTAAAGATGGAATACTGCCACATTCCAGATCAACAATGTATATATCCGGGGTGAATGGATTTCAAACAGTCTCCGCGAATTATTTGTCTGCTTTTTTTTCAAGGAAAGACCTTTTTGGTTTTGAACCAAAATCCTATTTCATGCAAATCAATCCATTAGCAAAGATTGATTTAATCAGTGACGATACTGATGAAAGCCCCAGTAGCTGGATACCCGGAACTGATAAAACCGAGCGTTATGCCCTGACCTCTGAGCAAGACAGCCGTTATAAAAACCAGGTCATTCTTCAACTGGGTGACAGCGACAATGAAACCAGTGCCAGCCTTTATCTGGCCAACAAATACCAACCCGATTTCAGCCAACTTATACGACTAAAGTCTGATGGAACCCCGATTGATCCGAAGACAGGACACGACATTGAGCTTGAGGCATTGCAAGCTGATTTTCTTAAAGACGACACCCGCATTATTGTAGTTGGCCACGGCAGTAAGGTTCAGGGGGAAAAGTCCGGTTCCGACCAGTTTTTGCTGGGCGGGAAGACGGTTGAGCAACTGGCCGATGTGCTAAAGCGATTAACCAGCGGTCGGTTTGTCCATACCGTCAGTTTGGTGGGCTGTGGTGCTGATGCCAGTGGGGAGCATTACCCCGTAGAAGTTTTCGCCAGAAAGCTGTTTGGTGAAATCCGGACAAAACGAATCAGTGTCCGTAACGCCCTGGTGGCGGTTGATGAGCTTGGGCGCAAATGGACCGGCACCGTGCCCGTTGATGGCGATGTCCTGTGGTCACAGTCAGACCATCGCGTCAAGCTGGTACTTGAGAAAGACGAACAGGGGCAGTTAATGGCCCGCCAGCTTCCGGTTACAGAAGGGCTGGTGAAAAAACTCCGGAACTTGCCCGCTTTGCCCCGCGGCAGGGATTATGTGCGCTTGGGTATCGATCGTGACGATGCTTTCGACCGGGCCAGAAATTTACTGCTTAGTACGTTTATCGAAAACAATAACAGGCTGCCACTCTCCGACCTGATTGAGCAATACAACCGTCGACTGCAACAACACACCGGTGATGACTTTTCCCCTTACCAGTTGATGCCGTTGCCGGTTGCCGATGCCGAGCGGTCTCTTACACAGGCCAGGATACCAACAGAGCGTCACATGAGCGCCTTTGTCCGTGCAGACTCAATCGGAGACCCGTTGTCTGGAGTTGGCCTGCTGGCCTATGGCGACCGCTTTGCGCAGGAGAATTTTTTCCGAATCCAGCAGGCGGGCTATCAGCTGGCCCGTAACGTTAAAAGCCTGCCATTAGACGCGATGGCAGCATTGTTCACTCGTCTGCTGCTTGGGTCTTTGCAGGACATTGTGGCACCCGGTGGCAATGACATAAACCCGTTCAGGGTCTCCGGCCCTGACCTGCTGGTTTCTACATTGGCAAAAGATGACCTGTTTGCCCTCCATGCCCAACAGTTAAAAAATGACTTTTCCGAATTGGGCC
>NZ_JAHHPR010000155.1:0-2872 GCF_024606255.1 Endozoicomonas sp. SESOKO3 | reverse complement strand
TCATTAAAAAATCAGCGGTACCCAGTCTCAGTAATCCTTCAAGTTGAGTGATGGGTGTGTTTTCGGTTCCCAGTTTATCCCTGAAAAAAACGTCGGTTGAACTGTCTAATACCTGCTTGTACAAATGAATGGTCAACATGGACTTCAGTAAATCAGAATTCAGATTCAGTTTTTTTGTAATGACATAGGCCTTGTACTGGCTCCACTGAAAAACGTCTCTTAATGGGTCACTTTTCCTCGGAGCCATAAGACAGGGAATATAGGATGTTATAGCCCCAATCTCGCCAAGATCGACCCCGATATTGACCTGAACATGGTGAGATAACGGTGATGTCCTTTTTACCCCGGGCAGCAATGAGACTTTACTGTTTTCAAATCTATGGTCGCTGGATAACTTGAATTTTTTTAAATTACCTTTGGGATTATTTCCAATTAGCTCGTCATTATAAGCCTTAACTAAATCGCCTACGGTATAGCCACTCTCAGGTATGTTTGCCAATACAGAGGCCATCGTATTGGTAGCACGAAATAAAGCTGAGGACTCACTTAGATAATCCCGGAGAGGTTCTGGTCCGGTAATGATTTCAACGATTGAGTCACCGCGGCGTTTATCGTTGGTTGTAGTCGGATCAGGAGGATCTTCGCTAGATAGAGTCAGATCAGCATAATCAGTGAGAGAAAGCGTGTTAGGTGAAGATTTACTGGACGCAAGCATATTTCTCGATTCAGCATCCACACTTGTGTCAGCATACTCTATTTCAAGACCGATCCGTCCTTTATAAATGTCTAAGGGGATATCCGGAACTTTGATACCCTCTTGTAATCGCTTAACATCGTCAACGTCAAGATCACGCAGAATTCTTTTCCGAATGCTTTCAGAATCGCTGTTGATTCCTGCCAACAGATTGGTTGAAACAATATAACGAGCGATCAGGCCTGATAAAGTGCGATATTGTTCAACGGGCATTTTGCCTTCGGTGACATACTGGCCCGGATCAATTTTCAGGACACAACCGGCATTGTTAATCAGAACCGGTTCTGCCGGAGTAGTTCCGGATGAACCGGGAGGAGTGATGACCAGTAATAGCCGGACAGAGCCAGGTATTTTGACCTGGTCGAAGCCGCTGCCGACAGAACCATCAATAACACCCTGATTCACCAGAGTCTGGAGGTCTCCAAAGATTTGGCTCTGTCCTGCCATCAACGCATCGGAAAAAGCCTTGAATTTAGAGGTGGTTCTGAGCCATCGAAGCGTTTTGATAATAGTCTCATGCAATGACTTCATATCATTTGCAGTGACATCGTTTTCCAGAACCTGTTTGATAAACCGGGCAGAGAACAAGATCGCGACTTTTGACTCCGAACCTTTATCGCCATAGGTGCCCGGTGTCACTTCGCTAATAATTCCGGGACTGTTCTCTTTTATCTCTTTGCCATAGACGTCTATGTAACGGGAAGACGTTCTGCCAGTGTAGTGAGTTTTGTCTGGCGGGGTTTGCATATCACCAAAATCTGACAATAACCTGCTCCTGACTTTGGCGAGTAAACCAGAGCTGGCTATTCGTTTTTTCAACATCCGGTAATCCGCTTCCTGCAACTGCAGCGCAGAACGCAGTTCCGAATCCAGCATCTGTTTCCAGAAATCTGTGTGTACCTTAACCAGGCCCTGTGCAAAAGTACCAACAGCGATCTCCGGCTTCGCTTCAAGGGAACGAATAACGTTTCTGACCGAAACGGCCAGACGCTTTTCCTGAAACAGTACGTCCAGTGCCCGCTGGAAATCATCCACCGTTCCTTGGGCAAACCTGAACTCACGGTCATCAATATTAAGGATCAGTATCCGGTAAAGCGGATCGCTGTCGTTCGGTATCCGGCGTAGTTTCAGACCGTTGTCAAAAGCGTAATGACCATCAGGATCATTACGGTATTCCGTCTTCCATATCTCCATGGCCCTGACGATAACGGGTGGGGTTGCTACCGATGCTCTCAGTTGCAGGAACAGAGCCAGCCCGTAGGATTGGGTCATCACCCGGGCCAGACGGGTATCTGACGAGGCTGGTCGTACATCCGACAGTCCGACCAGGATGTTGACAGGCTCACTTTCTTGCCATTGATCGACCATCACCCAACTGTCTGCGATCAACCGGTCGGAATCCAGCCGAATATTAACGACCGCCTTTGTTGCCCCGAAACCACTCTCTTTCTCCCATTTGCGCCAGGCCAGGAGGCTATCGATGAATTCATTAGGTCCGTTGAAATAACGAAGCACATCATGTAGCGCTTGTGGCACTGCTTCCAGTAGCGTCAGTTCACGCATCTGGGAGCGATAGGCACTGTGATTAATGGGCGTGATAAGAAAGGGTGAATCAACCCCCAGAACGGTCTGCGAGGGAAACCGGTAATCCTGGAAGAAGGGCGTGAAAGGGTCCAGGTAAATCAGGTACTCGCGGTTTTCCGTGGTTGGGAGCCTGATGGGGTTGATGTCTTCGGAGAGCCGGCTGAACAATTCCGCGATCAGCAGCCTCTGCCGGAGATCCGGTCTGCGACCGCTGGCCAGAACGGTTACTGTGTTGATGGCCAGACTCATCAACAATCTTCGTATCAGGCTTCGGGCAACCTTATAGTCCCCGTAGTCCCCGTAGTCCCCGTAGTCCCCGTCGATGTTATTCATTTCGGTGGCCAGTGTGACCACATCAGTCGGCGCAAACAGGGCAATTTTTTCGCTGAGCTGCTGTTTAACCAACGAGGGGTTGTGATGGGTATAGGCTGACTCAATCGTATTGATCAGTGTCCGGGCAGTACGCTGCGTCAGCGGACCTGAGGACTGAAGCATAAACAGGATATTGCGCAGATTATCCGAAAAAGCGGCGCT
>NZ_JAHHPR010000154.1:0-2256 GCF_024606255.1 Endozoicomonas sp. SESOKO3 | reverse complement strand
GTATCTGAAAACCTGATCCGATCGGCTGTGGACAACACCGCAGAGAAAATCACCATGGTTGAAGCCGTCAATCTGGCTTTGGATCACGCCATGAAACAAGACCCTGAGGTCGTCGTACTGGGTGAAGACATCGGTGTGAACGGTGGTGTTTTCCGCGCGACTCAGGGCCTGAGAGACAAGTATGGTCTGAAAAGGGTCATGGACACGCCCCTGGCTGAAGCCATGATCGCCGGTATCAGTATTGGAATGGCAACTCAGGGCCTGAAGCCTGTTGCAGAAATCCAATTCATGGGATTCATCTTTCCTGCCATGGAACAGTTAATGTGTCATGCTGCCCGAATGCGAAACCGTACCCGTGGACGCCTGAGCTGCCCAATGGTGGTCAGAGCGCCTTTTGGTGGGGGTATCCGCGCTCCCGAGCATCATTCTGAAAGTACAGAAGCCCTGTTTGCCCATATTCCCGGCATCAGAGTAGTCATTCCATCATCACCGGTCAGGGCTTACGGACTGTTACGCTCTGCGATTAATGACCCTGATCCGGTTCTGTTCCTGGAGCCCAAGCGCATCTATCGAGCAGTCAAACAGGACGTCTCTGAAGAGACACCTCTGTTACCGCTGAACAAGTGCTTCACACTCAGGGAAGGCTCCGACCTGACTCTGATCAGCTGGGGAGCTTCCGTGAGTGAAACCCTTCAGGCAGCCAAAACTTTGGAACAATATGGCGTTTCAGTCGAAGTGATTGATGTCGCCACGATAAAGCCTCTTGATATGGAAACCATTCTGACTTCGGTCCGCAAAACAGGTCGTTGCGTGATTACTCACGAAGCCTGCCGAAGCTTTGGCGTCGGTGCTGAAATTGCTGCCGAGCTGGCCTCGGAGGCTCTAATGGATCTGAAAGCACCGATCGAACGGGTGACAGGATATGATACGACCATGCCCTATTACCGGATGGAAAGTCATTATCTTCCCCAGCCTGATGACATCATTAAGGCATCTTTGAAAACACTGGCGTATCACTGATATCAGCAGGACAGGACAACAATATGAAATTTTTCAACCTGCCCGACCTGGGTGAAGGCATTCCCGAAGCCGATATTGTTGAATGGCATATTGAGAAAGGCGACTCCGTCACAGAAGACCAGATTATTGTCTCGGTCGAAACCGCCAAAGCGATTGTCGACGTGCCTTCACCCATCAGTGGTGTTGTGGCAAAACTCTGTGGCAAACCCGGCGACACCATCATGACCGGAGCACCTCTGTTGGAGTTTATCAGTGATCAGGAAGATGCCGGCACGGTAGTCGGCGAGCTGACAACCGCCGCTCATGATGACAGCGCCGATGACAGCTTTTTTATTGGTACACCACCTGACTGCGGAAGCGCCCCTGCTGCAACCAAAGGTCACATCAGTGAGCTGGCCGCCAAACTCGGTGTATCCATCGATCCGAAAAGTGTTGGCAGAGACTCCGTTCGTCACAGCTACCCTCTGAAAAACCCTGAGCCTCTCAAAGGAGTCAGAAAACACATGGCTCGAACCATGTCGCAGTCTCATGCCGAGGTGGTACCTGTCACTCTGTTTGATGATGTGGATATTGAGCACTGGCCGAAAGGGGCAGACATTACCGTTCGACTGATTCAAGCCATTACTTCTGCCTGCAAGGAAGAGCCTGCACTGAACGCCTGGTTTGATGAAACGATGATGAGTCGTGAAGTCTTTCCTTCTGTTCACCTGGGACTGGCGGTTGACAGTGAAGAGGGCTTGTTTGTACCGGTCATCAGAGACGCAGAAAAACAGGATGCCGTTTCGCTGAGAAACAGCATTAACAAATTTCGAAAAGCAGTTGAGGAACGCAGCCTTCCGCCATCAGAAATGCAGGGTGCCACCATCACTCTCAGCAACTTTGGTGTCTTCGCGGGTCAGTTCGCTACACCTATCGTTGTGCCCCCCATGGTGTGCATCATTGGTATCGGCCGACTGAGAACCCGGGTAGTGAGCAAAGACGGCCAGATTCAGAATCACCGGGTTCTTCCTATCTCCCTGACCTTTGATCATCGAGCGGTTACTGGTGGTGAAGCGACTCGCTTTTTGCATTGTATGCTTCAGAAATTATCCGAATGATCTTATATCGGCTTTTGCCAATGGGTAAAAGCCGATTATTTATTTGAAAAACATGAAAGTTGAATCTGTCAGTTAAACAGAGTTGAGAGATAATCAAGGGGCGCATAGAACTTTTTCCACTGAGTCCAGGCGGTCTCTG
>NZ_JAHHPR010000153.1:0-2674 GCF_024606255.1 Endozoicomonas sp. SESOKO3 | reverse complement strand
ATGTATTTCGATGGTTCCAAAGTTTGAGATTCAATGAAAAAAAGAGAGGGGGTTATTTTCGCACTAATGATTTCTGTAATTTGCCAGAGCTTTATAACCTCTTATCTCATGGCCTTGCTTCAGACAAAAATAATCTAAGTAAATTCCATTCGAAATGGGTTGAATTTACAAAAGGAAATTTAGAACTTTACCACCTTATTTCAGAAGTCGGTGAACTGGCAAAATCCCAGGGGGGCGATGATTATGTTGAGGTGACGAGAATTATTAAATCGCTTGCTTTATACAGTAATATATATGAGAGCGAGGTTGCATTAAAACTATTCAGAAATGAATTACTGCACTACTTAAAGAGTAATGATCTCTTGGTGTCAGATGACTGGGATCAGGTTTATTATTCAGGGTTAACCCAACAAAAGAAAGCAAGCCTAATTAATTTTATTTATCAGGTGTTTAAAATAACTGGTCGTTCTCTACAAGAAGAAATTGTCCCATCGGAATATAAAACAATAGTGATGTTTAATAGATTAGCCAGAGATATTTATGCTGAGTATAACTTTGGTCTGCCGGATATTAACGATCAGGGGGAGGGATACACTATTATGTGGGGCTATCCGGACCATATTCAATATTCTTTTATTACCCGATCTAACATGAATAGATTACGTGAGGGTCGAAGTCATCAAGCACTTCAAAAACTGGCATTAGATATTTCTGGCGATGAATCATCAGGAGCTGAAAATGTTAGGGCAATGTTTACCGCTTTGGTTATTATAAGATCAATGTTTGCGGAACGTTTAAGAAAAGTGTTCCCGGAACACGCTTTTTTACTAAAAGATGTTCCTCGTGTGCAACTTGAGTTTTTAAGAACTTTTACCCTTAAAGCCAGAGAACAACTTGTTGAGGTACTAAAACTTACTCGGCCAGAAAAAAAAGACGAATTCGTACGTAATATGTTTTTGGTCTTTGGTATGGTTCCTGAAGAACTGTCCCAGGAGTGGAGCCCTCTATTTGTTCCTTCAGAGCAAGCTGCTGCTCACAAGGAACAAGCTGCTGCTCACAAGGAAGATGTACAAAATGTCAGTCTTCACGCTGACGTGAACGGTTCAGGAGGGGGCTGGCAGGTGGTCGGCGATTCAAGAGCACTGAAAAGCAAAAAGAAAAAGCGTTCAGGTTCCACAGGCAGGTCTGTTGCCGGGTATCCACCCTGCGCTGCCCGCTATCGTGATAACTCTCGTCCGGATACAGTTCAGGGGCAGCAGGCTAAGGTCGACATAGGACAGCAGTTCCGACGTCGGCAGTCCTCAACACGGGCCAGTTTGCAGCTGAATGATTCTACCAGAGGTAATGATTTTGGCGGTGTTCAGTTAAATCCTGCACCAGGAAAAAAAGTAAAGCTGACACCTTTGGCGGTCAGGCCCCGGTACGATACTCCGCTGATAGATATTGGTGCCAATCTGGTAGGTAACAACAGATTTCATAACTTAAGTGGAGTTCTGGCTGATGCTGTCCGTTCGGGGGTCGGCACCGTCATTATAACCGGTACTTCTATCCCAATATCTGGACAGGTTCAGGATGAGGTAATGAAATGGGTGGAATCCTCTCCTGTGTCAGACAGAGTAACTGGTCAGGCAACAGCTATTGACGTTTCCTCTGACGCCTCCCGATGTTCTTTATACTATACGGTGGGTTGCCATCCTCACAAGGCCAAAGACTTTTTAAAAGACGGTGGTATCCCGGCGATAAAAGAAATACTTGAGAAAGATCACAGTCGCTGCGTCGCAGTGGGTGAGTGCGGGTTGGATTACGACCGTAACTTCTCGGATGAGAGAGATCAAAGAGAGGCTTTCCGGCAGCAGCTGGCACTGGCTGTGGAAATGAAAAAACCGTTGTTCTTGCATGAGCGTGATGCCCATGACGATTTCAAGGAAATTCTGGAGGGTTATATTGGGCAACTGCCTGCAAAAAACATGGCCTGCGTTCACTGTTTTACCGGCAATGGCGAGGCTCTTCAAGATTACATCGATATGGGGTGCTCCATTGGAATTACCGGATGGATTGCTGGTAACAATAACAGAGATCTGGTGGAAGCATTGAGTACTGTTGGATGGGATGTTCTGCGGGACCGTCTGATGATTGAGACGGATGCACCATTTTTACGCCCCTTTCAGGTGATGTCCCGAAAAGATAATCCTAAGACGGATAATAAAAAAAGAGTTGATAATGTCCCTGCTAATCTGCCCTATGTGGTCCATGCACTGAGCGAAGTGCTGGGTGTAGATGCAGAAGAGATTGCTGCTGCAAGCACCCGTAATGCCAGGAAGATATTCTCCCTATTTGACGTTGATTGAACTTTTTTTATTGTTTTCGACGACTCCCGGGATCTCTGTTTTCCGAGCGACTGTGTTGGAAAGTCAAATTCCGTCTGAGGGTAAGGTATAGGCTCAAAGTATCTTGAAAAGCTTTGTAGATGCTGGGTCTTCACTTAAGGCAGGCTAATAGCGATGTCAGAAGCAGAAATGCTGTAAACAATGGAAACCCGCCAAATAACCAGTGGTGCTCTGGACGCTCTGGCAATAAATGGCGGTGGGTCAGAGATTCGAACTCTGGGAAGGCTATTAACCTTCGCCGGTTTTCAAGACCGGTGCTTTCAACCGCTCAGCCAACCCACCTAAAG
>NZ_JAHHPR010000152.1:0-2000 GCF_024606255.1 Endozoicomonas sp. SESOKO3 | reverse complement strand
ACTCTCTGTCGTGGTGGCTGTGAAGATCAGATTCATGGTATCTGTGCTGTCTGCCGGTGGTGTTATCTGCAGGTTGGCGTAGTCCCAGCCGGAAATGTCAACAGCGGTGCCATCCGCTGTGATCGAGTGGCTGCCATCAGTGAGCACTGCTCCTGCAGGGACTCCGTCGGCGGAAACGGTTAGCGTTTCAGAACCGTCGGTGTCGACCTGAGTAATGCCAAGGTCCGGTAAACTGAAAGTGGTATCCTCATCTACAGTAATCAATTTCTTAATCTGGATATCATCCAGCATGAAGTAGTTATGATCCTCTCGGAATCTGAGTTCTGTGGTGGGATTACCCGTAGTGTTTAAAAGGATGGTTTTGGTCGATGTATGAGTGCTTGAACCAGGCGGTTCTGTATAGGTTGCGACTACCTGTCCATTCCATTCTACCCAGATATTGGTGGTATTGTATTGATATCTTACATGATGCAGAGTGAACGTTAATTCGTAGGTCTGTATTGAACTGTCACTGGTATCGATGTTTCTGTAGGACTGAGTCGAATGATAGTTAACCAGTTGATTGTTGAAAAATTGTGAACTGCTGAAGCCGTTAGGGTTAGTTCGTTGCCAGCCATCTGGGTTGTTGCCATCAAAGTTACTGTTCAATACTACAGTGCTGAGATCATTCATGGTGACGCTGTCCACCACTGCTGCAACATCAAATGTTCGGGTGTGCTCACCAGAATAACTACTACCGTCGTGTACATTAAAGCCGATAGACGTGTAGTTATTACCGGCTTCGTTACTGTCTGGCTCAAATACCAGAAGGCCTGCTTCAATATCCGCTTTGCTGATGACCTGGTTTGCCGTCACTACAACGCCATTGAGCTTCAAGGTTCCCTCGTCAGGTAAAGTAGATACCTTGATTTGGGTCATGGCATCCGCTTCCTGGTCGCTGCTGCTCAGATCGTTCAGAGTCAGGGTATAACTTGTATCCTCATTGATAGACAGTTTGCTTTGGTTGACATAAACCGTGTAGTCGCGGGTACTGCTGAGCTGGCCATCACTCACCTGAACCGTAATTGTGTGAGAAGGGTTGCTGTCATGATCCAGCTGAGTGCTGTCAGCCACGGAGATGTCACCGGTTGCACTGTTAATGGTGAAGCGGCCACCGGCGTCGTTAATCAATGAGTAAGTCAGTTGGTGACTGGCATTATCAACATCCGTTGCCGCTACTGAACCCAGAACAATGCCGTTAGCTGTCTGTTCAGCCACATGGAAGGAATCGTTAATGAGATTTTCTACAGAGTCAGCTTGATAGAGGGCTTTGACCTGATGAGCACCCAGGCCAGTGTTGAAAATAGCAAGTTCACCTACGGAACCGTCCAGATCACCATCATTGCTCCAATTACTCTTGCCGACGTAGTTGTTTGATCTGACAATCTCTGGAATCAAAGCCCCGTTGAGATTCTCTCCGGCCAACTCTCCGTTTTTATAGACCCGCATTGCCCCGGTATCGTCAACGGTGGCGGTCACATGAACCCACTCGCCTGCGGTGAAAAAGTTGTTGATATGAAGCTGTCCTTCCAGGGAGGCTCCGTCATAGATTTCAAACGCCAGTGTTTCACTGGTGCCGACATGGGTAAGGAGAATATTGTTGCTGCCAGGACCATCACCAAAGTCAACTATCCTCGACCAGTTCTGGCTCAGGCTATCGTATTTCACCCAGGCAGAAATGGTCATAGCTCCACCCAATTCAAGCCCGGAGATTTCACCACTGCCGTGGGTACCAACCATTTCAAAGACATTACTACCGTTTCGTCCGCTGCCCAGTGAGGCATTACCGCTAAGGGTCAGATGGTTACCATTACCTGATAGGTCTTTGTTATCTGCGAAACTGTAGGCTGCCTCAATTCCCTCGATGAGAGGACTGCTCGATAATTCAGGGGCATCATTGACAGCGGTGACATCCAATGACCAGTAAACGTCCGTCGTCTCATAACTATCCGAAACGGAAA
>NZ_JAHHPR010000151.1:0-10425 GCF_024606255.1 Endozoicomonas sp. SESOKO3 | reverse complement strand
CGCACGAATGCGCCATACAGCTGGAACCGTTTTTCAAAGCAGCATTTGAAGGCGAAAACTTGAAACGACCAATGAGTACCAGAACGACGGCTATCAGTGAAAGTATGAACAAAAAGCTATGCAGTATTAATAGGTCCACAACGAAGTTTCTTTAGATAATGGTATTGATTAAAAGGGAGTATAGAGGGGAGAGGGTCACCCCGTATCCAGCATGCTGTTTATGCAGGGCATCAGTCGGGGGGGATTCTGGCGATATACTTAATTGAACGATTGCTTTAAGCCTGAATTTTACTATAGGCATAAGCGGACGGTTTAGTGGAGAATACATAGATGGAAAATTTTTCAAGGTAAGAAGGAAACAACAGTGCCCAGTGTCCGGGAGCCGAAGTCAAACGCCAATAAATTCAGGGCTTCACTCAAGAACAGAGAACTCCTTCTGGATCTGCAGACGGTGGTCTCTGATCTGGTTCAGACGGGTCGGCTCAGGCCACCTGCAGCTGATGAAATATTGGCTCGTCATCGCAATGCTGATCAACTTAAGCTTCACCCTCTGGAGTACATTGCCTCACAGGCGCTGAAAGATGCCCGCAAAGGCGGCTCTCTCGATCTCGATACGTTGATGCTCTGGCTGGCGAATCTGTCAGGTCAGGAATATTTTCATATTGACCCATTGAAAATCGATGCCACGGCCATTACTCCGGTCATGTCTCACGCTTATGCTTTACGACACCAAATTCTGGCGGTAGAAGTCACGGCTGATGAGATTGTTATCGCTTCAGCGCAACCCTGGCACAGCGGTTGGGAGGATAATCTCAGGCATACTAACCGCAAGGAAATCCGGCGAGTTGTTGCCAGTCCGACTGATATCCGGAGATACACCTCGGAGTTTTATCGACTGGCACGTTCTGTTCTGGGCGCTAATGAACAGAATGGCGTTCAGTCCACTCAGCTGAACAGCTTTGAGCAGATGCTTGAGCTGGGCAATATGAAAGCTCCGGACGCCAATGACCAGCACATTGTCAATATTGTGGATTGGCTGCTCCAGTACGCCTTTGAGCAGCGGGCCAGTGATATCCATGTTGAACCCAGGCGAGAGCAGACTCATCTGCGTTTTCGAATTGATGGGGTGTTGCACCTTATCTATCAGATGCCGGCCAAGGTGGCTACTGCCGTGACCAGTCGTCTGAAGATTCTCGGTCGAATGAATGTGGCAGAGAAAAGAAAGCCTCAGGATGGTCGGCTCAAAACCCGCAACCCGGATGGCAATGAAGTCGAACTGCGGCTTTCAACCTTGCCGACTGCGTTCGGGGAAAAACTGGTGATGCGGATCTTTGATCCGGATGTTCTGGTCAAAGGATTTCGAGAACTGGGCTTTTCCAGAGAAGACGAACGTCGCTGGACTCATATGACTGCGCAGCCCAATGGGATTGTTTTGGTCACAGGCCCTACCGGCTCAGGTAAAACCACCACGCTCTATTCGACTCTGAAAACTTTGGCCACCGATCAGGTGAATGTCTGTACCATTGAAGATCCTATTGAAATGGTGGAATCCAGCTTCAACCAGATGCAGGTCCAGCATAACATTGATCTGACGTTTGCCAGCGGTCTGCGTGCACTTCTACGTCAGGACCCGGATATTATTATGGTGGGGGAGATTCGGGATCTTGAAACCGCTGAAATGGCGATTCAGGCGGCACTGACCGGTCATCTGGTGCTTTCCACTCTGCACACTAATGACGCACCGTCCGCAATAACCCGTCTGCTGGAGATTGGTGTTCCCCACTATCTCATCAAAGCTACGGTTCTGGGTGTTATGGCTCAGAGGCTAGTCAGAGTTTTGTGTCCTTCCTGCAAACAGTCAGTAAAATTCGACAAATCCGGTTGGAAATCCCTCACTCGCCCCTGGTCAGTTCCTGCACCAGCGCAGATCTTTCAACCTGTGGGTTGTGTGGAATGTCGGGATACCGGCTACAGGGGGCGAGCGGGTGTTTATGAGTTAATGCCTATGTCTCAACCTTTGAAGGATATGCTGGCAGAGAATGCCGATATAGAGAGTCTTCGTCGCCAATCTATTAAGGAAGGTATGTACAGTCTTCGTCTTTCCGGAGCTCAGAAAGTCGCAACAGGATTAACAACCATCGAAGAAGTAATGAGGGTGACGCCAGACCAGCAGCACTGACTGGCTCTCAGCTACTGAAGGAAATGCTTGAAGTCTCCCACTGACTATTCGATATTAATATCTTAAGTGACAGTGGAACAGTCGAATAATAATGAAAATACTTACCCTTACAAGCTTGCTTTTATTTCCTTTTGCGGTTCAGGCGCAGAAGGTAATGGAACTGCAACCAGCCGAAGCACCTCAATCATTTGTTGAGCAGATGCAGCAGAATTTTGATCCGGCCGTGGCCGATCTTGTGCTGGAGTCCTATTTGAACAGCCTGCTCAAGGCAAACGCTATCAAAGATGGGGCCAGAAAATCATCCATAAAATATTCTGTAAAGGCCAACCGGGAAGGTGAGTTGGTGGTGACTCGCTATCAGCAACTGGAGCAGGGACTGGTCAGAAACAATAATACCCTGGTAGTATACGGCGTTGGTCATACTTTGGAATCAGACTGTTCCAGCATTGAGCAGCGTTGCTGGATTTTGTACCCCGATAAGGATGAGCGTTGGGTTGAAATAGAATATGCACCCAAAGCCATAAGGGAACTGGCCAAAGGAATGGGATTACTCATCAAGGAACTGCAGAGGTGATTTCAGGCTGCGGACCTTGAATGGGTCAGGCTAAGCATCTCTTTTGCGTGGTTGAGCGTGGACTCGGTCATTTCGACTCCACCCAGCATTCGAGCGACCTCTTTAACACGACGATCGCCATTCAGGCCGACAATCTCGGTGGAGGTTTTGGCATTGCGGACCTTCTTGCTAACGTGCAAATGCTGATGCCCCTGTGACGCCACCTGAGGCTGATGGGTGACACAAATTACCTGACTTCTTTCCCCCAGCTCCCTGAGCATGGCTCCGACGATTTCCGCAGTTCCACCGCCAATGCCGACATCCACTTCGTCAAAGATCATACTGGGGATATGAGAGGTTTGAGCGGTTATCACTTGAATGGCCAGACTGATTCTGGACAGTTCACCACCAGAAGCTACTTTGGTTAATGCTCTGGGTGGCTGACCCGGGTTGGTCGTTACCAGGAATTCGATGTCTTCAGCACCATTGGGTGAGAGAGTGCTGCTCTCTACCGGTGTCAGGGCAATGACGAACTGTCCGTGGGGCAAGCCCAGCAAGGCCATACGCATGGTGACTTTTTTCTCAAGCTGTCTGGCTGCAGATTGACGTTTTCCGGATAGTTTTTCGCTTTGGTTCTGAAACTCGGATTTCAATTCGATCAGTTTTTGTTGTAACGCTTCAACTCGTTCATCGCCGAACTGGATGCTCTCCAGCTCAGAGCTGAGGGTGTTTTGTTTTTCCAATAACGCTTCGGGCTGAACCCTGTGCTTTCTCGCAAGGTCGTATATAGCGCTGAGACGTTCATCCACATCCTGCATTCTGGCCGGATCAGCATCAAAATGATCAATGAAGTGATTGATTTCCCCTACCGCTTCCTCGACCTGAATCTGGGCAGAGGACATCATCTCCAATGTGTTGCTGATGGCTGGGTGATCCATGTCCAGATCGCCCAGACGCTGCAGACAGACAGACAGTTGCTGGAGAATGTTGCCGGTCTCATTGTCGGAGCAAATAGTGTTGATCTCATGACAAACCGAAAGAGTGCTTTCAGCATGGGATAACTGTCTGAGTTCTAGCTCAAGCTGTTCCAGTTCTCCTTCCTGAAGTGACAATTGTTCAAGTTCCTGAAGTTGATAGCTGAGCAGTTGAACTCTTTCATTCTGTTCTTTGCGGTTATGGGCCAGTGTATTCAGCTCATGATGCGTCTGGTTGAACTGATGAGCAATGCAAGCCACTTCGGAGGCTAGTTTTTGTAGACCGGCATAATCATCCAGTAGCAGTCGATGGCTGTTTTTTTTCAGTAACGACTGGCTTTCATGCTGGCCGTGAATATCAATTAACCGCTCACCAATGCCCCGAAGATCGGCAAGGGGAGAGAGTGTTCCATTGATATAGGCACGGGACCGTCCTTCTTTGGTAATGACTCTGCGGAGGATGCACTCATCATCACTGGTCAAATCTTTTTCCCGGAGCCACGCTTTGGCCGCAGAGCAATGACTGATATCAAAAGAAGCCTGTATTTCAGCTTTGTCCGTGCCTTGACGAACGCAATGACTGTCGGTTCTGTCACCCGTGGCCAGACCCAGTGCATCCAGCATGATGGACTTGCCAGCACCGGTCTCGCCGGTAATCACAGTCATTCCGGATTGGATGTCCAGATCCAGCTGGTCAACGATGGCAAAGTTGCTGATGGACAATTGGGTCAGCATGATGAATACCCGCTAGTGTAGCGTGACTGTTTATATATACAGTAACCTGATGTGAGACATTCGTAAAGTTGGAGCTAAAAAAAATACTCTGATTACGACCAGATTGAGACCAGAGCATGTTGTGATTTTGTTCTGCAGATCAGTGTTTTGCGAAATGATCGGTTGCGTTAAAAAAACTGTTTGCAGGTCTTGAATCCAGATTTCGTGACCCAATATACGTTTCATCAAACGATTTGACTCCCGGTCGGAGATTCTGGAATGACAGTAGAAAACAGCAAACCTGATGAGCAGGAAATGGAAGAAGCCACCGAACAGCAGGCAGAAGAAAACTTGCTGAACGAAGAAGGTGGTGTTGAGCTGGACAGTGAAGGTGATCTGACCGACGGCCTTGAGAGTCAGCTGGAAGCGCTGAACGAAGAGCTGGCCAAAGCGAAAGATCAGACTCTGCGCGCTGCTGCTGAGATGCAGAACATCAAGCGTCGCGCTGAGCAGGATGTTGAAAAGGCTCATAAGTTTGCCTTGGAAAAATTTGTTGATGCGCTGATTCCAGTGGTTGATAGCCTGGAAAAAGGAATAGAAAGCGCTGAACAGGCAGAAGGAGCCCACGAAGCTCTTATAGAAGGCATGAAGCTAACACTGAAGCAGTTTCTGGATGCACTGGGGCGCTTTGGGGTGGAGCAGGAAGATCCGAACGGACAGCCTTTTGACCCGAATTTCCATCAGGCTATGTCCATGGTTCCGAATCCCGATGTTGAAGCCAACACCGTGATTGATGTCTTTCAGAAAGGTTACAAGCTGAATGGCCGTCTGATTCGTCCAGCCATGGTCGTCGTTTCCAAATAGGTGATTTTGTTGAGGAATATTCAAAAAAAGAATGTTTCAACAGCCTTGAAATCAAATCAATTGATCCCATATTGATTTCAAAGGCCAAAAACAGCCGCTCACCACTTATTGGCAAGCGGCCCTCAGCTGAAGAATTGAATTACAGAATTGAACTAAAGAATTTCGCTCTGCAAGCAGGGCAATGGAGAGATTGAACAATGGGTAAAATAATCGGTATTGATCTGGGAACCACCAACTCTTGTGTATCCATTCTGGATGGTGAAAAAGCCAAGGTTTTAGAAAATGCTGAAGGCGGTCGTACCACGCCTTCCATCATCGCCTTCACAGACGATGGTGAGACTCTGGTAGGGCAGCCAGCCAAGCGTCAGGCCGTTACCAACCCTGATAATACCCTGTTTGCCATCAAGCGCCTGATCGGTCGCCGTTTCAAAGACGATGTGGTCCAGAAAGACATTCAGATGGTTCCTTACAAGATTGTTGAAGCTGACAACGGCGACGCATGGGTTGAAGTTAAAGGTGACAAAAAAGCACCACCTCAGATTTCTGCTGAAATCCTGAAGAAAATGAAGAAGACCGCTGAAGACTATCTGGGCGAATCTGTTACTGAAGCGGTGGTTACCGTACCCGCTTACTTCAACGATGCACAGCGTCAGGCGACCAAAGATGCTGGTCGTATCGCCGGTCTGGACGTTAAACGTATCATTAACGAGCCCACTGCTGCTGCCCTGGCCTATGGCATGGACAAGAAGCAAGGTGATCAGACCATTGCCGTATACGACCTGGGTGGTGGTACTTTTGATATCTCTATTATCGAGATTGCTGATGTCGACGGCGAGCACCAGTTCGAAGTACTGGCCACCAACGGTGACACTTTCCTGGGTGGTGAAGACTTCGACATGCGTATGATCGACTACCTGGCTGAAGAGTTCAAAAAAGATCAGGGCATCGACCTCAAAGGTGATCCTCTGGCCATGCAGCGTCTGAAAGAAGCCGCTGAAAAAGCCAAGATCGAGCTGTCTTCTGCTCAGCAGACGGATGTTAACCTGCCTTACATCACTGCCGATGCAACTGGTCCTAAGCACCTGAACGTTAAAGTAACCCGTTCCAAGCTGGAGTCCCTGGTAGAAGATCTGGTTCAGCGCTCTCTGGAGCCATGCCGACTGGCGGTAAAGGATTCTGATCTGGATCTGTCTGATATCGACGAAGTCATTCTGGTAGGCGGTCAGACCCGTATGCCAATGGTTCAGGAAAAGGTGGCTGAGTTCTTCGGCAAGGAGCCTCGTAAAGACGTGAACCCTGACGAGGCGGTTGCTATGGGTGCTTCCATCCAGGGTGCGGTGTTGGCTGGCGACGTTAAAGACGTACTGTTGCTGGACGTCACTCCGCTGACTCTGGGTATCGAAACCATGGGTGGCGTTATGACGGCACTGATCGAAAAGAACACCACGATTCCGACCAAGAAGTCGCAGGTGTTCTCTACTGCTGATGACAACCAGAGTGCTGTAACCATTCATGTCTGCCAGGGTGAGCGCAAACAGGCATCTGCCAACAAGTCACTGGGGCGTTTTGACCTGTCTGACATTCCACCGGCTCCACGTGGCATGCCTCAGATTGAGGTCAGCTTTGACCTGGATGCTAACGGTATCCTCAACGTTTCTGCCAAAGACAAGGCTACTGGTAAAGAGCAGTCTATCGTGATCAAAGCGTCTTCCGGCCTGTCTGACGATGAAATCGATCAAATGGTTCAGGACGCTGAAGCAAACGCGGCTGAAGACAAGAAGTTCGAAGAACTGGCGGCTGTCCGTAACACGGGTGATGGTCTGGTACATGCGACGCGCAAGACTCTGGAAGAAGCCGGTGATAAGGCAACGGAAGAAGAGAAGAGTGCGATCAACGAAGCTTTGACTGCTCTGGAAGAGGCTCTGAAGGGGGACGACAAGGATCTCATCGAAGAGAAATCCAAGGCTCTCTCTGAAGCTTCTGCTGGTCTGGTTCAGAAGATGTATGCAGAAGCCCAGCAACCCGGCGCTGAAGGTGCACAGGAGGCTGAATCTTCTTCCGCTGCGGATGACGCCGTAGACGCCGAGTTCGAAGAAGTGAAAGATGACAAGAAGTAAGCCCATTCCGCGCTGCGGTATGAGTTGATTTGGCGGCGCGGGAGCTTTCTCCCGCGCTGTTGTGTTTAAGAGACTGTCTGAAAGGTTTCGCCGATTTTCCAAACAGTCTCTGATTCAATAAATCGGGATCGTTCCCGATGTATGAAAGCGATTTGGATTATTTCGGTCAGGTGATCTGACGGAACCTGACCACAGGGTGTTACTAATGGCAAAACGTGATTTTTACGAAGTACTGGGCGTAGAAAAGGGGGCCTCTGACAAGGAGATCAAGAAGGCCTATCGCCGTATGGCTATGAAGTTCCACCCTGACCGTAACCCCGATGACAAAGAAGCGGAAGAGAATTTCAAGGAAGTCAACGAGGCTTTTGAAATCCTCTCTGACGATCAGAAGCGTGCCGCCTACGACCAGTACGGTCATGCCGGTGTCGATCCTAACATGGGCGGTATGGGTGGTGCTGGTGGCTTTGGTGGCGCTGGCGGCTTTGGTGACGTCTTCGGTGATGTTTTTGGTGATATCTTTGGCGGTGGTGGTCATTCCCGAAGCTCCGTTCAGCGCGGTGCTGATCTGCGCTATCAACTGGAACTGAGTCTGGAAGAGGCGGTTAAGGGTACTACCAAGAAAATCAAGATTCCTTCTCTGGTCGGTTGTAAGTCCTGTGATGGTACAGGTGCCAAAAAAGGGACTTCTCCTGTGACTTGTAGCACTTGTGGTGGTGTGGGTCAGGTGCGTATGCAACAGGGCTTTTTCTCTGTTCAGCAGACCTGTCCTGACTGTCACGGTACTGGCAAGATGATTAAAGACCCTTGTCGTGAGTGTCATGGTGAAGGTCGGGTTCAGGAATATAAGACGCTGTCTGTTAAGATTCCTGCCGGTGTCGATACCGGTGATCGTATTCGTCTGGCGGGTGAAGGTGAAGCAGGCGTCAATGGTGGTCCAGCCGGAGATCTCTATGTTCAGGTCAGCGTGGTAGACCATCCGATCTTCCAGCGTGATGGCAAACACCTATACTGTGAAGTGCCCATTACCTTTGTTGATGCCGCCCTGGGTGGCGAGCTGGAAGTTCCGACCCTCGACGGCCGGGTAAAACTCAAGATTCCAAAAGAAACCCAGACTGGCAAGTTGTTCCGTCTCCGCGATAAAGGTGTCACGCCAGTTCGTGGCGGCAGTCGCGGTGACCTGATGTGTCGTGTGGTGGTAGAAACACCCGTGCATCTGACCGAACGTCAGAAAGAGCTGATGCAAGAGTTGAAGGAAACCTTTGTCGCAGAAGGTGAACATCGCCAGTCTCCCAAGAAAACGTCCTTCTTTGAAGGGGTTAAGAAGTTCTTTGACGATATGTCGTCCTGATCAGTTTGCCAGATTGAAAATAAAAAAGTGGCATTAGCGCCACTTTTTTTGTGTAGCCTTCTTCATCTATGGCGTACAGAAATATTTCTCGTATTCGCCAAGAAAGTATTGATGGTCAAAGAGCTCTGTGATCATGGCTCCCAGTCCTTCGTTTTTGTTTCTGAACGGGTTCTTTAGCATTTGCTTCACTATTAGAAACTCCCAAAAACCAACCTTTGGACTATCGATATCACTATCGAACCTTGTTATGTCAATGTATGTGAAAATCAGGCGATCTTCTTCGGCAATGACGACGGTGTTCCAAGCATGGTTTTTACATGTTGAAAACAACTTATCGGTCAGGTAAACATTTGCCAGTACGTCAGGAAACAGTTGTTTCAGTTGATTAAAAACAACCATCCCCAATACCGTGTATTTATCACAGTCGCCAATCCCTCTCCGCCAAAATTCAACTATCGGACGTTCTTTTGAGAAAGTCAGCTTCAGCTCGCCTTCATCTACTTTTGCGTAGTGAAGCTTTTGTGTGACAATCAGTGCTGTCAGGTAGAGCAAACTATAAATCGTTGGTTTTTTTGTTGTCTGTTTGACTATGTCTTCAACGTACTTGAAAATCTCCTCCTGATCGTTCGTTGAAAAATAGTCCATGGTATCGTATGTAAATAGTGTGTTAAGCCGGAAAAATAGAGCTTTTGGAAGTGGAATAGGCTCTTTTTTACTGTGGTAGTCTACAAGATTACCCAAGTACTCAAACTCAAGGTGGGTTGTGGGGTAGGCAGCACAAGTCTGTTGGTCAGAGATTAGAGATGGGTAGGTGTCCAGGTCAATGCCGCGGAAGTAGAGAGAAGTCGCATCTTCCAGTCTTATGTTTTTACTCACGGCTTCATGAAGAAAATCAGCAGGCACTTTTGAAAAATAGAGTTTTTTTAAATCATAGGCTGATCCGGTGAGTCCCTTGTATCTGGGCAAATCTTCTGTCGTTAGCCCGTGTTCGAACGCTTCCTGAAGGTTAGTATGCGCAAAGTCAGTCAAGACAGAGATGCCGTTTTTATTTAAGCTGCCCGCGAGATCAGAAGGTATTCCATATTTAGCGTAAGCGATAATACGGGTGGCTGAATCAATATCGGCCTCGACGTAGCGATTGGCCGTTTGGGGTGTTAATCCCGCCTTGAGAATCTTTTCTATAAAAATCTCGTCACCCGCTACCCTGGGATGAAACGATGCAACTATATCCGAAGTGATGTTGCGTTGGGTAAAACGGTGAATATCATATGGGCTGACCATTGGGGCTTCTTGAGCAAAAAGTAGGACTTCTTCTGGTGTGGTTCCCACTTCTATGAGGTACTTAATATCATAGTCGACCAGCCCGGCGCTCAAGTAGGGCTCTTTTTCTTGTTCTGTGATATCAGCTTTGACGCAGAAACTCGTCGTTATGATTAATGCAGTTAACAGCTTGATGGTATGGTTTAAAATGTTCACGAGCGCACTCCTTTTCAATCAGGTTTCATGACTCACTGAATGTTAGAGTTTCGGAAGAGTGATTAGTTCCCTGAGATGAAAGCCAGACTGGACAAAAAAGTGGCTTTAGCGCGGCTTTTTTGTCCAGTCTTCTTCAATACGGCGCACAGAAATATTTCTCGTATTCGGTAAGAAAGTATCGCAAATTGAAGTATTTTGAG
>NZ_JAHHPR010000150.1:0-1089 GCF_024606255.1 Endozoicomonas sp. SESOKO3 | reverse complement strand
CTGCTGGAGAGATTCATAGCAGGTAAGCACTGACAGTTGACATTTGTCAATTTCAGTATTGTGAAGTTTGTGATCTGCGGCTAACTCCTCCAGTAGTGCCATCTGCCTGCATCGAATGACGTGCTGGTAGCTTTTGACCTTGTCTTTTTTAATAAGCTGAGCTGTTGCTTCAGAAGCACGGTCATTACCATCAAATTCTCCCCATAGGTCGTAGAGACCTTCCACAAAAGCGATATCGGTCGGATTCTGTTTCTGACTACGGAAAACAATCACTTCCCCTGTAGCCTGAATCAGTTCCATTTTTGGATAACCCTCAGGCACAGGATAAGGCTGTGCCACATCCTCGATGTGGACAACATAGCCGACGGGTTTATGGTATGACAACAGATCATTAAGGGCTTTCTGTTGTATACCTTCCCCCAGAACGTGAACCTGAGTGTAGGCAGAGGTGGCTGCTGCTAAAAGAGCCTCATCATTAACAAAAAGTGATTGACCCAGGTGCTGCAGCGCAGGAGGCTGATCGCCACAGGCGATAAGACGCATGAAGGTGCGCCCGTTCACTATAACTTCGTCCACTTCAAGGGTGGCAAGGGGAACATAGTGATCAACTTCGCCAAGGCTTCCTTTTCTTTCATCAGCACCTTTTAGCATTGCGACCAGTTGTTCCGGGCTGGCGATTTTCGTTAACGGTTCTAACCGTTGGATGCCAGATGATTGACCACGAACAGCATCAATTGAATCCTGATGGGTCATGCCGTCTCTGACCTCAATCAACAGTTTGTTGTCTGCAAGGTAATGGGTGAACTTGAAGACCCCCTCATTACCTACCTTCAGGACTTTGGTGTATTTTTGAGCAACGCCATAGTCGTCTGTTTCAAACTGATCAACACTGGAAACACCACCACTGATGCCAGAGAGAACGTCCGTGAAGCCTTCAGAAGGAACCTCATAGCCCGCTCTGGCTTCAGCCTGATCAGGGTAGGTGGTGGTATAGGATTTGGGTATCGGTTGCTGGTCGTACCCTAAAGTTGGCTGAACCACAACCTCGCTCTGGGTAAACTCTGTATGTCCATTGCCCTGAATATCGAT
>NZ_JAHHPR010000149.1:0-1833 GCF_024606255.1 Endozoicomonas sp. SESOKO3 | reverse complement strand
CGACCGGGTGGTCGGCATTCAGGTAGTGATTGAAATTACTATTGTCCAGCTGAACCGTGCGGGCGCTGCTGATGGGTGGCGGTGCTGATGACGGTGGGGTAGCGGATCAGAAGTCTTCTGTATCAAACAACTTGAATATTGGAAAAATAACGCCCAGAAGCTTGGATAACTCACCTGCCGGTGGCGTTGTCGGAAGGCTGAAAAGCAATAGCCTTGCTAACAACAATGTGAATACCGGGGAGGTTAATGCTGGCCATACCGAAGATTCCGGGGGGATTGTAGGAAAAGCAGAAACAACCAGCAGGGTATTACATAACCTGAACACCGGAAAAATTGCCTCAGATTATTTGGACGGTACTTCACGGCGAAGTGGTGGGGAGATTGGCGGAATAGTGGGGGAAACCTCCGGTCAAACCCTGGTCAGCAAAAACCTCAATACAGGCAGCATTTCTGGAAAGGTCACCACCAATGTGGGCGGAATCACTGGGGGAGCAGTCAACGCTCCTGTTGTTCAGAATGTAAACACCGGAACTGTCACTACTGACGGTCGCATTGCATCTGCCGGAGGTATTGCCGGAAAAGCCATAGGAAGAGCAGCAATTTATCACAACCTGAATGCCGGAGCAGTCATAGGTAATGGGACTCATAGTTCAACGGGTGGTATATCCGGGAGTGCACGCGATTTGGCCTCGGTTTACAACAATGTTAATACGGGGTTGGTTAAGTCACTGGTAACAGGAAGCTATGAAAGCGGGGCAGTCGCAGAATTTTCCTTTGGGAATGATATTGTCAATAACCTGGACACTTTCACAAAGTATTACCCGACTGATTCGATTCATAATGGATATAATGAAGGTGTCGTGAGAAAATCGAAAAGCGCACTCAAATCAGGCTTAAACGGTTTGAGCAGCGAACTCTGGAACGCCGGTGATGCAACACAGCTGCCGATGCTCAGAGGCATTAACACCCCCTACCGTGAACTTGTCCGAATCAATGGTACCCAACAGACAAACAACCAGTTTCCCATCGTCCTGAACGAGTTTGCAGACCCTGGAGGTGCCGCAAACGCCACCTCTTTCAATCGTACTGTCTGGAACGGGCATTACGGCTATTTACCGTTCCTAAAAGTTTTCTCCAGACTACAAATATTGCTGGCCGGAATTGATTGCACACCCGGAGGATTTGACTGTAGAGTGAAAAAGAACATCACGACAACTCCACCAGCTACGTCATCGTCATCAGCACAGCCTTCAACCATTGATTTGACCACGGCTGCTGAAATCAGAGCCTTAGCTGATTCGGAGTCACCATCAGGCACTTCATCCGCTTTTGAAATATCATCCCCAACAAACACACGGCGAACTAAATTTTCATCGTCGTCTGACAGTACGTCCCCCACAACCGATTCACTTGATCTGTCAAACTGCCTACCACCAAAAGGCAAGCCTCTCTTCCAAACCTATGACGCGAAAAACCAGCAAATATACGTCGTCATTCAGCCTGAGTCGTCTTCCAAAGGGATCGTTCTGGCGCGCTATAAAGGTTCCGAACTGGATAAACCATTTGGTCGTTGCGGCATTGTGACTTACACCACCTCTGCCGACCACTCCATAATACTGGACTCCTACCAGTCTCTGACAGGACAGGTGACTCACGAAGCCACTGGCTCTCAACTTAACCTTGTTGCAACAACACCTTCAGGAAAAACAACTCTGTTCGAGTTCCCTTTAAATGCCACCCAGAAATATCCGGCACAATTGATCGTGCGTGACAAGGTCTTCCCTGAAAGTGTGCAAATTAATGATACTGCTTATCATAATGGCTTCATGTATT
>NZ_JAHHPR010000148.1:0-1767 GCF_024606255.1 Endozoicomonas sp. SESOKO3 | reverse complement strand
GCGGAGGTATTGCGGGGAGTATCTCTGACAGCGTCATACGCGATAGCGTGAACACCGGTACCGTTTTCACAACTGGACTCAGCAGCTCAGGCGGTATTGCTGGATTGGCCGATCAGTCATCTACCGTTTCAAATGACCTGAATACTGGAAAAATAATCTCCGGGTATGGGGGTTTATCATCTGCCGGTGGCATTGTCGGCACACTGAAAAGCAACAGTATTGCTAACAATAATATGAATACCGGCGAAGTCACTGTTAGCCATTACGAAATTTCCGGGGGAATTGCAGGAGAAGCAGAAGCAGCCCAAATATCACGTAACCTGAACACTGGAAAAATTGACTCAGATTATTTGACAGGCTCCAGACATAGAGAAGGTGGCTACAGTGGTGGAATAGTAGGGAAGAACAGGCAAACCCTTGTCAGCAAAAACATCAATACAGGTAGTGTTTCTACAGTAGGCTTTAACATTGTGGGTGGAATAGTAGGGGAAGTATGGGACGCTCCTGTGATTCAAAATGTAAATGTCGGAACGGTCACTAATGACGGTGGTTATGCAGACGCTGGAGGTATTGCCGGTAAGGTTTCAGGTGGAAGCATTCATGACAACCTGAATGCCGGAGCAGTAACAGAAAAATACGACATTATGGCTTACGTCGGTGGTATTGCTGCGACTGCCAGGTACTCGGCCTCGGTTTATAACAATGTCAATACCGGATCAGTTGAAGCCAAATCAAGATATAGCCATATGAGCCCGGCAGTCGGGCGCCCTCTTGATGTACGTCATATTGCGAATAACCTGGGCACTTTTACAAGGCCTGAATGGCCTGGTTATGAACGACAAAAATACAATAAAGGTGTCGTAAGTCTATCGAAAAGTGCTCTCAAATCAGGCTTGCACGGTTTGAGCAGAGAATTCTGGAACGCCGGTGACGCAACACAGTTGCCGATACTCAAAGGTGTTAACACCCCCTACCGTGACCTTGTCCGAATAAATGGTACCAAACAGGCAAACAACCAGTTTCCCATCGTCCTGAACGAGTTTGCTGACCCCGGTGGTGCCATAGATGCTTCCTCTTTCAATTGTACTGTCTGGAACGGTCGGGATGGCTATTTACCTTTTCCAAACGTTTTCTCCAAACCACAAACATTACTGGCTGGAATTGATTGCACACCAGGGGGGTTTGACTGCAGCGGGGTAAAAGACAACACGACAACTCTGTTGACTATAACATTGTCATCTGAAAAATTGTCATCTGGAAAGCCGCTCACCACTGAATTGACCACGGCTACTGCATCCAGCGCCTTGTCTGACAGTACATCCCCCACAACCGATACACTCAGCCTGTCAGACAACTGCCAGCCACCAGAAGGCACACCGCTCTTTCAAACCTATGACCCGGAAAGTCAGCGGATATACGTCGTCATTCAGCCTGAGTCGCCTCCTTCCAAAGGGATCATTCTGGCACGCTATAAAGGTTCTGAACTGGATAAACCATTTGGTCGTTGCGGTATTGTGACTTACACCACCTCTGCCGACCACTCCATAATACTGGATTCCTACCAGTCTCTGAAAGGACGGGTGACTCACGAAAACACTGGCTCTCAACTTAACCTTGTTGCAACAACACCTTCAGGGAAAACAGCTCTGTTCGAGTTCCCTTTAAGTGACACCCAGAAATATCCGGCACAATTCATCGTGCTTGACAAGGTATTCCCTGAAAGTGTGCAAATTAATGATACTGCTTATCATAATGGCTTCATGTATT
>NZ_JAHHPR010000147.1:0-1093 GCF_024606255.1 Endozoicomonas sp. SESOKO3 | reverse complement strand
GTAAAATCCTTCGCCCCGGATCTGAAGTGGAGAGCCCCCGACGTGTGCGGCGGTGTACAATTCGAGCTGGATGGTCAGACCATCAAAACCTATTTCCCAAATCCCAAAGCCCGCCTGCCGGTATTGAGCCGACAGGGTCAGCAGGTTCTGGTTCCCTGGGGTCGCCGCGAGAGTCAGCCAGGCCTTACACCACAGGGAGGCTGGGCAAGACTGGAGTCCATTAAAAAGGGTATCTGGAACCGGTTTAGCCCCAGGCCCGTCAAAATCAGCGTTGATGCTTTTATGGAAAAAGATGAAGCGGGGGAGAGCCACTGGTTTCTCCTGGAAAAACAGCAGTTTATCCAGGGGCTGATCGCTACTGATGGTCCTTTTACCCGACTGTATGTCGTGACCGAAGAAAACGAACAAAGTTGTCACAAGAGTCATCGCTGGCCCAGAGTGATCGATGCCCCGGAACCCCTCAGAGCCCCTTCAGAAGGACTCTTTTAGCAGACGATCTCGGTAAATCATACTTTTCAAAAGACAAACATTAGTAGACACTCTACCCCAGTTAAAGCAAATACCTTAATCAAACAACGGCTCGCACCATGACAGCTTATAAAAAAATTCGCCGACTTTTTACTCTGCCTCTTGCTCTGCCTTTTGTGCTTGTCAGCGCCCTGCTACTCACAGCTTGCTCAACGCAGCAAAAAATTGATACTGAAGAACAACCCTTCAGCGGCTATCTAGAAAACTATGAAAGATTGACTGCTTTTGATGATGATACCGCCATGCGCTGGGTCAGCGGCGATCTGAAAAAGTATAAAAAGGTTTATCTTGAGCCCGTCAATCTGTTCCCAAATTACAACGCCACCAATGATGCCCAGCGCGAAGTAGCCACTAAAGTCGCTGACTACCTGAACAATGGTTTCAGGGAAGGCCTGAAGCAGCGAGGAATACTGGCAGAAAAACCCGGACCCGGTGTTTTGGTTATTCAGCCAGCCATTACCGGCATTGTGTCAGAGATGAAGGATCTTAAACCCAGACAATTTGTTCTCCCCGTCGCCGTTGCCAGAACCCTGATCAAAACAGCCACCGACCGTCTGGATTACAT
>NZ_JAHHPR010000146.1:0-1173 GCF_024606255.1 Endozoicomonas sp. SESOKO3 | reverse complement strand
CATTGGCAGAAAACAGAGCTATTGCCTTACTTAACACGTTCAAAGGCACGGCTTTGCCCGAATGACGCCAGAAAAAATCCCGGTTCTGTTGACTAACCTCAAGGTAGCGTTTGACGCCTTTCCCTCCATAAGAAGACAGAAGCGTTATCAATGATTCCAGCATCAGAGCGGGTTTAGTCTTTTCAACGTGGTGAAATTGTTTTAAAAGCGCCCAGCTGATTACCCAGTCTGGGTTAGGGGTGGAAAGATAAAGGGAAACTGTTTTTAGCTGGCGATTGAATTTGTCATCCTCTTCATTATTCAAGTGGCTATTTTCTTCATTAGATTCTGTCAACAGCCACTGTTTCAGTTGTGTTTCCAGGTGTTTCAGCTCTTCAATAGCAGGTAGCCCTTCTGATGCCCAGAGCCTGGCCATAATTTGCAATAACAGATGGTTGGGCACCCCCCCGAAGCTTATCCAGTTCATCATTTTTTTCACTGGTTCATGTTTGGGCATGCCCTGGCCATTATTTATGGACGAGAAGGCACGGAACCGCTCCATACTGAACTCGCCATCCTGGTCTTTCCACTCCGGCCAGCCAAGCACTTTTTTCACTCGCTCATATGTGGGCATGCCCCGGCCAAGATTCATGGAAGAAAATGCGCGGAGCCGCTCCATACCGAACCTGCCATCCTTTTCTTTCCATTCCGGCCAGTTCAGCATCGCTTTCACGTCCTCATATTTGGGCGGGCCTTTGCCAGCATTCATGGCTGTGAAGGTGCGGAATCGCTCCATGCTGAACTCGCCATACTTATCTTTCCACATCTGCCAGCCCAGAATCTCTTTCACTTCCTCCTCATTTTCAGGCAAGCCTCTGGCATGATTCATGGACGAGAAGGCGCGGAACAGCTCCATGCTGAACTCGCCATTCTTGTCTTTCCATACCTGCCAGCCCAGCACCATTTTGACTTTCTTGTGTTTGGGCACAAATCTTTTGGTGAACATCGACGAGAAAGAGCGAAATAACTCCATATTGAATTCGCCATCCTCGTCTCTCCATTCCGGCCAGTCCAGCATCGCTTTTAATTTTTTATGTTCCTCATGTTTGGGAATGCCTTTGCTGTGATTCATGGACGATAAAGCGCGGAACAGCTCCATATTGAACTCGCCATCCCTGTCTTTCCATTCCGACC
>NZ_JAHHPR010000145.1:0-3769 GCF_024606255.1 Endozoicomonas sp. SESOKO3 | reverse complement strand
GTGTAAAAGGTACTAATCATGATGCCAGTGATCTGGACATTGTCGTTCACTTCCCCGATGGGCAAGACGAGCATGATAGTTTCGATCAGTTAACGGCATTTAATGAAGCCTTACGTGACTCCAACATACCCATAATTGTGCAGGCACTGTCCTGGTCTGCTATATCAGAGTCTTTTAAAACCAATATTAAATCCTGCTATCAAGTGCTTTGTCTGGTTTGAAGACAGGGAAAGATTATGACAGCCCCTGCTATTTTGCAGCTCGGCAGTGTTGATGGCTGAGCAGTTGAGTAAGGCCAATCCGAAGCATTAGCACAATGAGCTTAACTGGAATATGGAAAATATTGCCTGGCATACTCACAGGGTTTCTAAAGAAGCACGTTCGAACCTGAAATCGCAAAAGCCCTGCCTGATCTGGTTTACCGGCCTGAGTGGCTCAGGTAAGTCTACCGTTGCTAATGCAGTTGACGCTCTTCTGCATGAACAGGGTTATCATACCTATGTATTGGACGGTGATAATGTTCGGCATCGTTTGAACAAGGATCTGGGCTTTAGCGATAATGACCGGGTTGAAAACATTCGCCGTATAGGTGAGGTCTCAAGCCTGTTAGTTGATGCCGGCCTTATTGTTCTGAGTGCGTTTATTTCTCCATTCACATCTGACAGAAGAATGGTCAGAAATATGCTGCCTGAAGGCGAGTTCATCGAAGTGTTTATCAACACTCCATTGGATGTCTGTGAGCAGCGTGATCCCAAGGGTCTTTATCAAAAGGCCAGAGCAGGTGAAATCGTAAACTTTACGGGCATTGATTCCCGTTATGACGTGCCTGAGAACCCGGAGATTGTCATTAATACAGCAGAAATGCGCCTTAAGGAATGCACTCAAGTGGTTCTTGATTATCTGGTTGAGAAGAAACTGCCACGGAACTCAGAACTGGATGAAAAAACGGTTGGAAATGGGCTGTAAGGCTTAAAGGTTGTTCAGTGTTGAACCGTTTTAGCCTTGTCATATTAATGTGGATTATTCGACCGTCAAGCATTCTTGCGCACAATGCAAAAATTCACCTGTTGTACGTTTTTTCTGTTATGGTAGTTGCCGGATTAATGCAACGGGTGCATTTTAAATCAGCAAAATGCCCAAGGCATCTGATCGTAATAGTAGATAATTCACTGTAATTCAGTATCTATTCAAAATACCGATAAAGCCTTTTATCCACCTTTTAACCTTTTTCTATCAAATAGCTGTGACTCCATTGCCGTCTTCTTTAAAGCCAAAACCCGCTTTCATTACTTTTTCTCGCGGGATAAGTCAAGCAGGAGAGTTAACTACTCTCTTGCAGTGCGATCGCATAGAGAAGAAAAAGTCTTACACGAAAATACAACCTTCTCATGTTGTTGTGGGGTGGGGCAAAAAAGCCAACACAGAAAAAGCTGTAAAACTTGCAGAAAAGCATCAGGTACCCTACTGGCACCTTGAAGACGGCTTTATCAGCTACCTGGGCCACCCTGCCCTGGGTGACAAACGCTTTGCTCTGATCGTTGATAAACAGGGCATTTATTACGACGCTAACTGCCCTTCTGATATTGAAGCGCTTCTCAATCGTCCCGACTGGTTCAACGCAGAATTACGAGATCGGTCTTCAAACCTTCTGGCTCAGATTACTGACAACAAAATCACTAAATATAATCATGAGCCTATAGATGGCTGGAAGCCTGAAGCTGAAGGGCTGAAACGTGTTCTTGTGGTTGATCAGACTTACGGAGACTGTTCCGTCAAGTTTGGAGTAGCGGATGACTCCAGCTTTGAGAAAATGCTGGATGCGGCGCTTGCGGAGAATCCGGATTCTGAAATCTGGATAAAAGTTCATCCTGATGTTGTTCTGGGTACCAAAAAGGGTTATCTCGGCAGCCATCTTCCTGATAATCCCAGAATACATATTCTTGCGGACAAGGTGAATGCTCAGTCTCTTTTCCCCTACTTTGAAAAAGTCTACGTCGTTACCTCTCAATTAGGATTCGAAGCACTCTGGCACAAGAAAAATGTCGTTTGTTTTGGTGTCCCTTTTTACAGTGGCTGGGGGTTAACCGATGACCGGGTTCCCTGCCCTCGTCGGAAACAAACGCATACTATTGAAAGCCTCTTTGCTGCAGCCTGCCTGAAGTACACTCGTTATATTGATCCGGAAACTTTTGAACGGTGTGAGCTGGAAAATATTCTTGAGCTTATCGTCCTGCAGAGAACTTCACGGAGCCAGCCCGTCAACACACTCTATGCGGTGGGCTTCAGCTTATGGAAAAGAGCCTTTTTAAAGCATTTTACTGAAGCGATTTCAGAAAAGGTTTTGTTTGTAAAATCGGTTCAGCAAGCTGAAGCGAAGACGAAACCTGATGATGGCATTTTAGTTTGGGGAGCCAAACATCATGATTATAAACCGCCATCGAATATTAAGCTTTTCAGAGCTGAAGACGCCTTCATTCGTTCAGTAGGTCTGGGGGCTGACCTGCGCAGACCCAGCTCTTTGATTCTGGATCAGACGGGCATCTATTTTGATGCTTCACGACCCTCTGATCTCGAAACTGCAATCAACACCATTGAGCTCAATGATCAGCAACTCCTGCGGGCAAAAGCTTTACGTAAGACCCTGAAAGAACAACGAATCAGCAAATATAATCTGCAAGGCTCGCAGCAATGCCTGTTTGAGTCAGTCAGAATGGATCAGCGAAAGATACTGATTACAGGTCAGGTGGACAGCGATGCTTCTATCCAATGGGGCAGCCCTGAAATCTCATCCAATCTTGAGTTGATTAAGGCGGTCAGAACCCACGCGCCTGATGCTTTTATTGTTTACAAGCCCCATCCGGATGTTCTTTTAGCAGGGAGGGAGGGTCATATTCCCGAGAGTCTGGCCCTGGACTGGGTCGATCATGTTGTACTGGATGGTGATATTTTTGATTGTATTGAGCAATGTGATGAACTGCACGTCATGACCTCTCTGGCAGGTTTTGAAGCCCTGACACTTGGAAAAACAGTCCATTGCTGGGGCCAGCCTTTTTATGCAGGATGGGGAGTAACCGTTGATCACTTGATCTGCAAAAGACGCCATCGCAAAAGAACTTTAGACGAACTGATCTATTTTGCTCACTGTCATTACCCCATGTATATCAACTGGCAAACCCAGAGGTATACGACACCAGAGAGGGTTATTGCTTCGATCGAACGAGAACGTTGTTCAACAGCTGAAAATCGTCACTTTATGATCCAATGGTTAAGCAGAAAACGACGAAAGCTGGGCTATTTGATAGAAGCTTTGTTTAGTTAGATATTTCTTATGGTCTCAGTGGGAAACCAGGGGTCGGAAGCATCAGCTAACAAATTGGTACTCATGATTTCCTCCTGAAGGGGAACGTCACAGCCAGAAAACTCAACTTAACCACCTGTCCAGTGTATGGGATCCACTATACCTTGAGGAGTGTTATGCTAATGACACAACCATCTCTCAAAGAGAAGATATGCACGCCAGTTTAGATGCTTCTTATATTGAAGAGTCACTTAGAGCAGCATTTGGAGAAACTCTGCAGGGTATCGTTTTGTATGGCAGTCAGGCGACTGGGCATGCCACAGCCGGAAGCGATATAGACTTAGCGGTCTTAATCTCTGGGCAAACCTCTCAACAGCTTTTGTGGGATAAAGCACAGGAGCTTGCTTGCCACTTTATTGACATCCTCTCGCCCCTGAAGGAGCGAGATTCCCGTTAGTCACCTAACAGGCT
>NZ_JAHHPR010000144.1:0-1748 GCF_024606255.1 Endozoicomonas sp. SESOKO3 | reverse complement strand
GTTGTGTCCAGAGCCAGGCATCATAGTGGTGATCGCAAACGGGTGATCCTGACTCACCCCCCGGGTTTCCATCGAGTTAAACGTCGGTGAATCGGGGTTCCAATCGCTTTTTAAAAGCGAAGCGACAGCGGCAGCCACTTTTACAGTTATCCCTGAATGAGGGTTGGAGCATAGTGAAGTATCTATGGTATTAAGAACCAGTTCAAAAGCAATCAGCAGATTCGTGTCGTAAAGCCATTGCCATGTAACCGGCTCAATGATGGTCGTTTTCATCTCGCCACTGTCAGGTCTGGGTGGTTTGCTATCAGATAACAAATCAGGTTCTGAATAGCCCTTTTTGTCGGGAATTTGTGAGAGTTTGTCCGGTAATGTTTGCTGATCAAACTTCATAGAAAAGCTCTGATTTGGAAAAACTGCACTCTGTACAAGGTCGACAATAAAACGTTCTGTCAACGTTTCGGCCTGACAGACGACAGACAGCGTCAGTAACAGCAACCGCAACCGCAGTGTCGCAAAGAGTGAGTGATTAATAAATCTATCCTTCGATTCTGGCTTTTACAGAGCAAGGATAGATCAAGAAAACCTCATGAAAGGTTGATTTTCAGATCAAGGACTGAGGTCATCGTCCTGATCCACAACAGGAGACTTGCGTTTTCGATGTATTCTTTTGTGGTTCAACAGGGCTTTAGCACTCTTGCAGACCTTTCCGCACGGCCGCGAATGGCCATCCCGCCCAACCACAGTCTCGTCACAGGTTTGCTTTCCGGTGTGTTTTATTCTTATGTGATCCCAGAGAACTTGAGCATTCTTACAGACCTTCCCGCATAGCTGCGGTTCGCCATCCTCCCGGACCACGTTCACATCACAGGTTTGTTGCCCGCTGTGGTATCCGCTTTTGTGACTCGAAAGGACTCTGGAATTCTTGAAGACCTTTCCGCATGGCCGCGACTGGCCATCCTCCCCGACCATAATCAGGTTACAGGTTTTTTGCCCGGTGTGGTCTCTGTATTTGTGATTCAACAGGGCTTGAACATTGTTGCAGGTCTTTCCGCATGGCCGCGACTGATCGTCCTTACCGATCACGGTTACATTACAGGTTTTTTGCCCGGTGTGCTGTCGGCTTTTATGGTTGGACAGGTGTGCGGCATTTTTGCAGGCCTTTCCGCATGGCTGCAGCTGGCCATCCTCCCCGATTATGTTTACGTCACAGGTCTTTTTCCCAGAGTGCTGTCCGCTTTTGTGGGTGGACAAAGCCGCGGCATTTCTGCAGACCGTCCCGCAGGGTCGTTGCAGACCCCCCTTCCCGATCACGGGCACATCACAGGTTTTTTGCCCCGTGTGGTTTCTGCTTTTGTGATGCGACAGGGCTTGGGCATTCTTGCAGACCTTTCCGCATGGCCGGGGCTGGCCATCTTCCAATATCACGGTCACGTTACAGGTTTGTTGCCCGGTGTGGTATCCGCTTCTATGAACCAACAGGCTGTTAGTATTCTTGAAAACCTTTCTACACGGCCGCGGCTGACCATCCTCTCCGATTACGTTCGCTTCACAGGTTTGATGCCCGGAGTGGTATCCTCTCCTATGAGACCAAAGGCCTTTAGCATTCTTGAAGACCTTCCCACATTGCAGCAGCTGGCCATCCTCCTCGATTATGATCAAGTTGCAAATGGCTTGCCCGGCAGGGATGTTTTTGTCGATTGTCCCTACAACCATTGAATCTAAGGCGACCCCGTTAACAGGTTTGCAAA
>NZ_JAHHPR010000143.1:0-1029 GCF_024606255.1 Endozoicomonas sp. SESOKO3 | reverse complement strand
CCGCCTGGTTCGTAGCCAGGTACTCTATCCAGCTGAGCTACGAGCGCGTAATACTAAATTGTTCACTGGCGGTGAGGGAGGGATTCGAACCCTCGATACGTTTCCGTATACACACTTTCCAGGCGTGCTCCTTCGGCCACTCGGACACCTCACCGTTGTCGTTGTTCGCGTCTGTTGTTGCGAACGGAGCCGTACTTTATAGCAGGAGTGTCTGAAAGGCAAAGCCAAAATGCACTTTTTTTCTACTTTTAGGGCAATTACTTAACGGACAAACGGTCAAGCCTGAACTTGCGCCTGAGAATAGCCTCAAACCATGAAACAGGCAGCCATCTTTTCAGCTCTGGCAGCGCCCGACTGCCATTGCCCACTCTTAAAATGCCCTGCTGACTTGACGATTCCAGCCAAACAGCAATCTCTGAAGCTACTGTCTCGGCAGGGGTCGGTCTGTCCTGAGAAGCACTCGCTCGTGCTCTGACTCCCTCTTCAATTGGAAAATACAGGGAGTCTTCAGTAAACACCCGATCAAGTGCTTCATTGGCATTCTCTGCAAATCGGGATTTGATCGCACCGGGTAATACGGTCAGAACTCTGATGCCAAACGGCTGAAGCTCCATTCTCAAAGCATCGGAAAAGCTATTGAAGGCAGCTTTTGAAGCACAATAAAGCCCGGAGAAAGGCGTAGTGACTTCTCCTGAAATACTGCCAATATTAATGATCGTACCTTCCTTGTTAGCACACATTTCCTTGATGACTTTGTTGGCTAGCAATACCGGAGCAAAGACGTTGGTTTCAAACTGTTGCAGGAGTTCTTCGCGGGGTAATTCAGCCACTGCCCCCATTCCACCATAGCCTGCATTGTTGATTAGGATATCCAATCCGCCATCTTCAGCCTGAATCTCTTTCAATACCCTGTTAACCTGGTCCTCATCAGTGACATCCAGCTCTGCTGTCCTGATTCTTTTTTCTGACAGATGTTTGATTGATTCCAGCTTTCTTGCTGTGGCCCAGACCTTGAACCCCCTCTGGTTC
>NZ_JAHHPR010000142.1:0-3507 GCF_024606255.1 Endozoicomonas sp. SESOKO3 | reverse complement strand
GGGAGGCAAGGGCCGTACACTCCGCCTCGACATCTCTGATAATTTTTCCCAAGACAATAAAAACGAAGATTTGCAGGGTAAACTTAAGCGATTCTGGTTTTTGGTCCAGACACTCCGCTGTGCATCAATTGATAGAAATTCACGGCCAATGGCGATAAGTTTCAATCAAAGTGCAGGGAAAATGACCATAGAATACACTCAAGTTGATTCAACATCAGAATCACAAGAGGCCTTTGTAAAATTGGTGACCATTCTGTCAGGACTGGCCTCCATGGATGTTTCACTCAACAAATTTAATCGCAGTAAAAATACCAACAAGTGGCATTTTGAAACCCTGGTTAAAAAGTCCCAAAACGGACTGGACGAACCTATCAATAACTGGATATTCAAACATTGTCTGGTATTAGATGCCATTACAACACGGTTTATGCCGCAAGAATTTCATTATGATTATACGTTCTTAGATTATCTGGATGGCAAATACAAACTCTTCTTTGAAATGGCCGAAAAAGCTTACTACCAGCTTATGAGAGCTAGAATTCCTGATAGAGATGCGGAACTTCGGCAGATCCTTACCGCTATGACCAAACACCTTCAACCGAATGTTGCTGCAAGAATAACCAATGAACTGCTTGCTCACATGGCCATTGAGACCGGCTTCCTGGAGGTTTTTATTCCAATCTTGCGTGAAGAATTTGACTTAGATCACGACAGGGAAAGGGTGCTTTTTCTGGTTCAGCAAAATCCAAGGATATTCAGTTATATCGCTGACAGATTTAATGATGATAAAGAAATAGTTAAATCTGCCGTAGAACAGCAAGGAAATTTATTAAGTTATGCCAGCAATCGTCTCAAAAATGACCTTGATGTGGTTCTGTCAGCCATCAGAAACTACTCTCCCGCTCTTTCTCTTGCTGGGCCGATGGTAAAAAACGATGAAGCCCTGTTAAAGAGACTCATTGAGGAAAATCCTTACGCTCACTACTTTGTTAGCCTTGCCACTGAGTCCCTTAAAAATGACAAGGACTTTGTCCTGCCATTGCTCTCACGAGACGCCTTCATCTATGAATTCCTCAGCGACAGACTGAAGTCTGATCCGGATATTCAAGCTGCAATCCGGAACCAGGACGATGGATTCAGGAAATAGGCCAATATCATGCGGGGTGCCCTGCCTGATTAGAGACCGCATACAAGAGTCTGGTTGAAGTGCGCATTTAACAAGTCAGGAATACGCTGGAAAGACCAGGCGGCATCAATTATGCCGTCATGATCTGGAGTTTAATCACAGCTCGGGAAACCATGTTTTTGACCGTAAGCATGATTTTATCACTTCGGCCAGTGACTTTATGGAGGTCATTCATATCGAGATGTCGGTCTACGGCGTCAAGACAGATTTTGTTGTGAAGAAAAACAAATAAGGGCTAGCTTTCGAGAACGACAAAAGCAAGAGCATGTTCGGTTTCATCAGAGAGGCTCAGATGAATCGCTTTGATCCCCCTCTCTTTTTGAAGTTCAAGCGCATGCCCCAAAAAACGCATATGAGGCGCTCCCTGCTCATCACTGAATGTCTCAAGATGCCGAAAAGAAACCTTGCCTATCCCGGTCCCCAGAGCCTTGGAAGCAGCTTCCTTGGCGGCAAAGCGTTTGGCCAGCCAGGCTGCCTGCTGAGGCTGAGACCTAAAGGTTTTCAGCTCAGAATCCGTAAGAATACGGCGAGCAAAGGCTTCTGCCCGCAGCTCAAGGATTTTCTTAAATCGTGCGATACGGGCGATATCCGTGCCTATACCTGCAATCATTTATGAAGAGAAGCTCTCAGCATTAAGGTCTTCATGTCTTTTACGGCCGTTTTCAAACCGGTAAAGAATGCGCGACCAATAATAGAATGACCAATATTCAACTCATTAATGCCATTGATAGCAGCCACAGGCTCCACGTTCTGATAGTTCAGACCGTGCCCGGCATTCACTATCAACCCTTTAGACAGGGCAAAATCAGTGCCCTCTTTTAGCCTTTCCAGCTCTGCCTGCATAACTTCAGGTGTTTCTGCCTCAGCGTATGCACCAGTATGCAATTCAATAACCGGAGCACCCGCTTGAGCAGAAGCTTCAATCTGATTGAGATCCGGATCAATGAAAAGTGAAACTTCTATACCAGCGTTAGCCATTCGAGAGCAGGCTGAAGATATGGAAGACATCTGCCCAACAATATCCAACCCACCTTCTGTGGTCAGTTCTTCACGCTTTTCGGGCACCAGACACACCGCGTGAGGCAAAACCTCTTCAGCAATGGCCAACATCTCTTCCGTAGCAGCCATTTCCAGATTCATACGCGTCTGAAGCACATTTCGAATCAGCCTCACATCCCGGTCCTGGATGTGACGACGATCTTCGCGCAAATGCAGAGTAATGCCATCAGCTCCCGCCTGCTCAGCCTCTATGACGGCCTGAACCGGATCAGGATAGGTGCCTCCCCGGGCCTGACGGATGGTTGCTATATGATCAATGTTCACACCCAGCAGGATGCGGTTGTGCGGAATCATGAGACAAACTTCTCTCTGGTAAGGAAAAATTCCCGACTTTTCAGCGGCTTCTCTCCCACCAGGGGAGCCAGTGCCAAACGGGTTAATCGTTTAAAACCCGGAAAATGCTGAACGTTGTCAAAACGTCTCTCTGCCAGAGACACTAGCAGCTCTCCGGAAAAATAACGGGGCCGATCTTTTTCCCTGATCGTTAGAACAGGTAAAAAACCTACTCCGGTTTTGAATTCGTAGAGCAGATCAGGTTGTATATCTGCCCCTGATGCAGCATCAGAAGTCAACGACGGGGCATAGCCGGTCATTTCCAGCAACTCAATCTCAAACACTCTCAACAAGGGTTGCAGCGGAGCGCCCGTAGTGAGTTGCTCCAATACAACGCTATACAACTCAAATAGCCCATCCAGAGGCTGGCCTGGGAGCAATGAACGCATCAAGAGCTCATTCATATAAAAACCACAGTAGAGCGACTGTCCCTTCAGATGAAGGGCATCAGCAGTTTCAAAGCTGCTGAGGGTTTTCAATTCTGATCGCCCCCGCCAGCTGACGAAGAGCCGTGTAAAAGGCTGAACAGCCCGGGAGCGGGATTTTGTCTGGCGAACACCCCTGATAACCATTGCGATACGGCCATGATCTTTCACCAGAAACTCAGCAATAACAGAACGTTCTTTATAGGGCCTGCTGTGAAGCATCCAGGCTGCGCTCAGTTCATTCATCAATCAAAGTCGTAGCCCAGACTTTTTAGGGCCCTGTCATCGTCAGACCAGCCTCCCTTGACCTTAACCCAGAGATTCAACATAACCTTGCTGTCGAACATTTTTTCCATATCAATTCGGGCTTCCTGACCAATCTGGCGAAGTCTGGAACCCTTGTCACCAATGACAATTGACTTTTGGCTGGAACGTTCGACCAGAATCAGGCCACTGATGACCAGCAACGGGCCTTTTGGACGCATCTCCTGTTTGAACTCTTCG
>NZ_JAHHPR010000141.1:0-1038 GCF_024606255.1 Endozoicomonas sp. SESOKO3 | reverse complement strand
GGCGGGCAGCCAGTATCAGGTTATTCAGCAGCCCTTCGGTCATTTCAGGCAGAGGGTTACAAAGGTCGGCAGGTACGGTTTTAAAGGCTTTGTAGAGTGAGTGAAGTGCTTGTTCTGGCAGCTCAGTCCGGGGGATATCATATCTTTGGGCACTGATATCCCAGAGATTGACCTCAGGGCAGGGTTTTCCCGTGGCAACCATGGAAGTCAATACCGAAGACGTGCTCCTCGCAAACTCAGGCCAGAGTATTTTGACATGAGCCTGTGGATAGGCCTGCAACTGGCCATTCACCAACAGAGGTTGACCAACAGCCAGGGGTTCCAGAAGTTGCTGAAGCGTCGGATTACTCTCCAGTCCCCGGAATACCACCGGCCTGCCAGCGGTTAATGCCTTCTGCAATGCACTCTGACGCTGTCCAAAACGGGCCTTTTTTTCTGAGGTGATATGAATATTATCAAATAGCTGGCTGAAGCTGGTCTGTTCATTGACCTGAATGACCAGAGGAGTTTGCGGCTGATTCTTGATCCAACAACTGACCTGGGCGTGTTGCTGATAAGTGACGACATTAAAAACGGCGGGATCTCTGACTTTTTTCTGTGGGCAGGACAGAAAGTGCTTGTCGTTTTCTGTCAATCCCAGGGCCTTCGGCTGACGTTTTGAATCAGCCACCTGAAGTCGGGGCTCCAGGCCAGTCGTGTCGCGAATCGTTTGCAGAGAACCCAGCAAACGAAACCACAGTGCCTCAGTGAGGGGAGAGGTTACGATGACTGTCCCACCCGCCCGAATCTGTTCCAACAGACAGGTGTTAGGGACTGCAAAGCCTTCCGGGGCAATGGCAATCGGGCTCAGCCATTGGGCAATATTACTCTGGTTAATGATGACAGGGTTGCGTGGTGCCTGCTCTTCTTTTTTATCACATGAGTGGGACAGACTTTGGAACAGTGAAGGAAGCTCGTCATTCCCCAACGGCATCCGATAAAACTGAACATTGTCGGGTAACGGACAGACCTTCCCGTTGCTCTCAAAACACTTTTGCG
>NZ_JAHHPR010000140.1:0-1725 GCF_024606255.1 Endozoicomonas sp. SESOKO3 | reverse complement strand
AAGTTTTTGACATCGAAATACTGACATTACTGGACGGGTACAGGGATGAAATGGAGCTTATGCATATCGTTACCGCTCTTAAAAAAGCCAAAATCGATATCGATAACCACATAATGGAAGGATGGAGGCAACGGGCATGCGGCGAAATAAAGCTGTTAAAAAGGCGAGATCCTTTATTATCAGAGGTTGATCCTGATGTTTATCAGAGTTGTCAGGAACTAGAGTTGCTTGATCGGTGTGGAGTTATTTTATAAAAAAGATCTGTGTCATATGATAAAAGCTTCTGAAAAAAAAACGTCAGCCAACTCCGTTCATGGCAAGTTCGCCGGTGCAGTGCTATGAAGTCTCGCGCAAACGTCAATCAATGGGCCCTATCCGAATGACGTATGAATTTTTCCAAAAGCGGATGGATTCACAGACGCTGATTTTATTAGCCTGAATCTATGAGACGCTCACAAAAAAACAAAACTGCCTTCTCAATGGTTCGATCACTGCTTCTGCTGGTGGCAATAATGTTTGGGGAGTCACTGCAAGCTTTGGAATGGATCGGCTCAAGCCCACTACCAGTACATTTCTTATATCCCTATCAGTTGGCCGAACCTGAACCGCCCGACCCTGTTCCGGCTGGGTTTATGAAATTCGCCTTCAGTTTACTGCGGCGGCTGCCAAATAATAGTCCTCTTCAGTCTCTCCAACTGCCTCCCCAAGCCATCTGGCCAATGAAGCCAACACTCCGCACTGAACTGTTGGCTATGCCCCCGGAAGTCCCCGATAACACTTCCAATAAGCTGAACACCATCGCCGCTGCCGGGGGAGATGATGGCGATAAGCCAACTGACAGAAATAACTGGAATCCTGACCCTGAGTCCCGGACTGACCTTGACCTTAATCTTGTTTCTGACCCTATTCAAAAATGCCTGCAACAAAAAAAGCAACTCCTTCAAATGTTGCGAATCAAACGACTATGGGCTATTACGACAGGGCAAACCACCCTGGCCCGGATATTGTCAAACCGGATCATGGTGATTGAAGCGGACCTTTTGGACCTGGAAAGATCAAACACCGCCAATATGCATCCGGTGCTGGTTCAGACACGGCTGGCAGAGAATGGTCGGGAACTCAGTGTTTACCTTGAGGTCACTTCTGACAAATATTCTGGCCGACAGGCGGCTAACAGGGAAAAGAGTCAATCCTCCCAAACGACCAAAGCATCAACGACCGAGACAAAAAGCCAGACTCGAAAATCCCATCAGGTTTCCCAAGCTGCTGCCCATAGAAAGGTCATTGGTTCGACAGTCGGCAATGGTCGTGGCGGCGATGATCCAATGGAACCCTCTGCTGCGCAGGATACCGCAAGTTCGGTTGTAACTTGTACCAAGTGTGGCAAGGCACTGAATCTACAGGAATTAAGACGTGTAGCCCATGAGGCAGCAGTTTCAGCACTGTTATGCAAAAGCTGCCTGTCGGGCACTCGAGGTAAAAAAAGAGCAAGACCACCGCGGCAAGAAACAGAGCCTGACTCATCAGAACCTGTTCAGAAAAAAAAGAAAGGCCCGGGTAGAAAGAGAAAAAATTCAAAAGCAACCAATGCACCACCGGCCAAAAAAAAGAAGCCGACAGGCACTCAGACCACCGATGGCCCATTGGAAAAAGTAAAGGCACATATCAAATACGAATTAAGTCAGGAAGAGCTGGAAAAAGCGCAAACCCTGATGGAGGTATTCA
>NZ_JAHHPR010000139.1:0-1092 GCF_024606255.1 Endozoicomonas sp. SESOKO3 | reverse complement strand
AGTCGCTGCCTGCAATGGGACTCGTCGGCTCAAACCCGCTGCCAACTCATTTCTTGTATGCCGGTAAGTTAGCTGAACCTGAACTGCCCAATCCTTTTCGAGGGCGTCACAAAATGCTGGCTCCCATGCTCTCAGGCCCTGAGGGTCCCAGCCGTGGGAACGAGTTGTTGCCCCTGCCCTTTTGGCCAATGAAGCCAACCCGCCACATTAGCCTGTTGGCTATATCCCCAGAAGATCCGGAGCCCCAGCCTGACCTTAACCTTAATCTTGTTTTTGCCCCTGTTCAAAAATGCCTGCAACAAAAAAGGCAGCTGCTTCGAATGTTACGAATCAAACGACTATGGGCTATTACGACAAGCCAAACAACGCTGGCCCGGATTTTATCAGACCGGATCATGGTGATTGAAGCGGATCTTCTGAATATGGAAAGATCAGACCCTTTCACGATGCATCCGGGCTTGGTTCAGACATGGCTGGCAGAGAATGGTCAGGAACTCAGTGTTTACCTTGAGATCGCTGCTGGTAAATATTCTGGCCGGCAGGCGGCCACCAGGAAAAAGAATCCATCCTCCCGAACGACCAAAGCATCAACGCCCGCAACAACAGGTCAGACCGGCCAGAAGAGCGGATCTACTGCCCGCAACCAGCGAACCGGATCAACAAGCGGCAGTGGTCGTGGAGATGATGACCCTCTGAAACCCTCAGCTGAGCAGGATGCCAGAAACCCGATGATAACTTGTTCAAAATGTAACAAGGCACTGAATCGACAGGAATTAGGACGTTTAGCCAATGAAGCAACAGCTTCAGCGTTTTTATGCAACAATTGCCTTTCGGGCACTCACAGTAAAAAAAGAGCAAAACGAATACGGGAAGAAACAGAGTCGGATTCATCAGAACCTGACCAGAAAAAAAAGAAGGGCGCGGCTAGAAAGAGAAAAATTTCAAAAGCAGCGGCTGCACCACCAGCCAATAAAAAGAAACTGGCAGATACTCAAATTTTCGATGATCCATTGGAAACAGTAAAAGCAAATATCCATTACGAATTAAGTCAGGAAGAGCTGGAAAAAGCGCAAACCCTGATGGAGGTATTCA
>NZ_JAHHPR010000138.1:0-1876 GCF_024606255.1 Endozoicomonas sp. SESOKO3 | reverse complement strand
AGATGACGGTATCTTTAAAATGAAAAGAGACAGTTTTATGCAAGTCTTTGACATGATCGAATTTGAAGAATGATTAATACATTTTTGTTTGGCCTACTTTGCACAACTGCTGTTAATTCCGACCGGTGACCACCTTGCACTTGAAAGCTCTACTATGCGGGACGAAATGAGAAGCTTCCTTGAAAGGAGTACAGGGTAGATTAGCTTGTATACGAAGGCCTGTTCTCAGAGGAGGTTATGTAGCCCTGGGAGAGACAGTACGGCCCGGTGCCGCTCAATTTTTTCTGACAACGACTCAAGTGCGGCAAGTGTTCGAAGGACTCAGATCGTTTGTGACTTCTTATTTAGGGTGGCCAGTGAGTGACGATGCAGAAGCTCTGTCACAGCAACACAGCCCGCTTTTTGGCGGGCTGTTCAGTGTGAGGCTTTGGTAAATGTGAAAAGGCGGGTGAATAGAACGAAAAAGTTAGTACTTATGTACTTAAATAACTGGCGATAAAGAGTAATTTCTGTAAAATACGCGAATGATAATGTTTCCTATTTAGATTGATATTATAAAAGAGACGGTTGTCGCCCATGTTGAAAAATAAACTCTCTTCAGTGCTTTTAGCATCAGGTCTTATGGCTGCATCTGCCCTCTCCCAGGCCGCAGAAGTGGTTAACGTGTACTCTTATCGTCAGCCTTTTCTGGTTGAACCTCTGTTCGCAGAGTTCAGCAAGGATACTGGTATTGAAGTCAATATGGTGTTTGCTAAAAAAGGTCTGAGTGAGCGTCTTGAACGCGAAGGCCAACTGAGTCCTGCTGATCTGGTATTGACGACAGACATCAGCCGACTGATGAATCTGGTAGAAAAAGATCTCAGCCAGCCCGTTGACAGCCAATCAATCAATAACGACATTCCTGCACAATACAGAGACCCTGAGGGTGAGTGGTTTGCCCTGACCAAGCGTGTCAGAAATATTTACAGCACCAAGCGTTCCGACAAGCCGGAAGGCATCTCTTATGACGATCTGGCCGATCCAAAATACAAAGGCAAGATCTGCACACGCAGCGGTAAAAACGCCTATAACGTAGGTCTCGTTGCTGCTTATGTCGCTCACAATGGTGAGGAAGCGACCAAAGAATGGCTGCAAGGTTTCAAGGAAAACCTGGCCCGTCGTCCTCAGGGTAACGACCGTGCCCAGGTAAAGGCTATTAAGGAAGGTGTTTGTGACCTGTCTATCGGTAATAGCTACTACTTCGGCAAGATGATGACCAATGAAGAACAGCGTCAATGGGCTGAGTCAGTTTACATTAACTTTCCTGATCAGAAAGGCAATGGCTCTCACGTCAACGTAAGTGGCATGGTTCTGACCAAATACGCGCCCAACAAGGACAATGCCGTTAAATTAATGGAATTCCTCGCCAGCGATAAAGCTCAGGCTACCTTCGCTGAAGTCAACATGGAATACCCTGTAAACCCTGACGTACCTGTTTCCGAAGTGGTTGCCTCCTGGGGTGAGTTCAAATCCGACGACCTGCCTGTTTACAAGCTGGCAGAGAACTACGCGACCGCTCAGAAACTGTTAGACGAAGTCCGTTTTGATCTGTAATTAAAAGGCCTTTCGACCTTCTGGGGAGCCGACGTCTGCTTGTCGGCTCTGGTTTGTGAGTCCTCGGCGCCTTACCTTTCGATGTAAAAGCAATTCTGCGGGCCGAGCCCCGAGTCAACCCTTCAGTCCGGATTCCGAAAAGTCCTGGAACATATGCTTAAGTCGGTCATCAATACGGATCCTCTTCTTTTTAACACCGAAGCCTTCCTCCAAATAATTCCGTACAGTTTTTAACAATAATTTGCGGTCTTTGGTTTTAACCACCAGCTTTAAGCCTTCATCG
>NZ_JAHHPR010000016.1:0-9842 GCF_024606255.1 Endozoicomonas sp. SESOKO3 | reverse complement strand
GCCCATCGGGATTCACTCCTGGCCCATCGGGATTCACTCCTGGCCCATCGGGATTGCTCTGGTTCCCCCTGGGTTGCTCCGCAACAACTCTGGGACTATTCGAGCGGTTCAAACCTTCAAAAGCCTCCAGCCTCACCGGTTTATGGCGTACTTCCTTCCAACGCTTTTCCCACTTGTTATCGTGATCTCTCTCACCCTCTTCGTGTTCGTTGTCGCCTAGTTTGTGGGCTATCTGCCTGATGCCGTCTTCTAAGGCATCCAGTTTAGCTTTATCGACCTTAGGATTGTAATTTGCAAAGTTTGTGGTCTCGTGTTCTGCCAGAACTTTTTTAGCGGTATCCCAGAGCTCCTGGAAGTCATCTCGCTCCATGAGCTTGTCATCCCACGGAATAAGGGTAACGGGTTCCTTTCCTGGAAAGGCAATCGTCACTTTGAGATCTTTGGGGGCATTCTTTGGATTTTCCATAGCATCCTTGGCCCGGCTTAATAGATCAAACTCTTCATAGCGTTGAGAGACCTTGGCTGCTTCATCCAGTTTCTCCTTTTGCCTGGCGTTGAGTTGATCCTCAGACATGGTTTCAAGCTCCATCGCTTCTCTCATGGCTTTCTCTTCGGGAGTCTCGTTTTGTCTCGGATCGGGATTTTGGATCGGTGGCTGACTACCAGGCCCAGGATTCCTGTTTCCTGTCGGATCGGGATTTTGGATCGGTGGCTGACTGCCAGGCCTTAGCCCCGGTGTATTTAAAGGGTTTGAAGGATCGGTTCTCCTTTCGTTTATGGGCGTGTCAGGAGTCCTGCTTTGCTGCAGCTGATTAAGCTGTGGATCAGGATTAACAGGACCACTAATTCTATGAGTGGGCGTGTTCCCGTCCGATGATAAAGGGGCATTACTACCCGTATTGCTAGCGGGTATCTGAAGACTACCACTCCTTCCTGAAATTTCCATGCCACTACTCATATGCTGCTCCTTTTCTGTTAATAGCCATGACCTGAGTCATCGGCGAAGTTCATCCTGATTTGAGTTCAAAACTCTCGATATTGGTCAATGTTGACCGTTGATACCATGTTTGATTCAGAAACATCTGAAAGGTTCCCTTAAATCCAATTTTTGCATTCTGAGATCCGATCTTAAGGAGCAGTCTGTCATCAACAATGGAGTCAGTATGAAGTGAGTTCTGCGAGTTGTTCACCGCAAGTGACGGGAAATATGACATAAAAAAAAGCTGCTCCTGAAACAGAAGCAGCTTTTTCGGAGAAGCAGAGCTTCGGGAAGATGATTACATCATACCGCCCATACCACCCATACCACCCATGCCGCCCATGTCAGGCATAGCAGGAGCAGCAGCGTCAGCAGGCTCATCAGCAACCATCGCCTCAGTAGTGATCATCAGACCAGCAACAGAAGCAGCCGCCTGCAAAGCAGAACGGGTGACTTTAGCAGGGTCCAGAATACCCATTCCGATCATGTCGCCATATTCACCGGTAGCAGCGTTGTAACCGAAGTTGCCTTCGCCGGACCTAACCTTGTCGACAACAACAGAAGCTTCGTCACCGGAGTTAGAAGCGATCTGACGGATTGGGCCTTCCAGAGCACGCAGGATCAGTTCAACACCCGCTTTCTGTTCAGCGTTGGCAGTTTCAACAGAGATCTTGGACAGAGCGCGAACCAGAGCAACACCACCACCAGCGACTACGCCTTCTTCAACCGCAGCGCGGGTAGCGTGCAGAGCGTCTTCTACGCGAGCCTTCTTCTCTTTCATTTCCACTTCGGTAGCAGCGCCTACCTTGACAACAGCAACACCACCGGCCAGCTTGGCTACGCGTTCCTGCAGTTTTTCCTTGTCGTAGTCGGAAGAAGAGTTCTCGATCTCGGCACGAATTTGCTCAACACGGGAAAGAATATCAGCCTGGTTGCCGGCACCATCTACGATGGTGGTGTCTTCCTTGGTGATAGCGATGCGCTTGGCAGAACCCAGATCTTCCAGGGAGGCAGCTTCCAGAGACAGACCGACTTCTTCAGAAATAACAGTACCACCGGTCAGGATAGCAATGTCCTGCAACATGGCTTTGCGACGGTCACCGAAGCCAGGCGCTTTAACAGCAGCGACCTTCACGATGCCGCGCATGTTGTTCACAACCAGAGTGGCCAGAGCTTCGCCTTCAATATCTTCACCGATGATCAGCAGAGGCTTGCCAGCTTTGGCTACGTTTTCCAGTACTGGCAGCAGATCACGGATGTTGGAGATCTTTTTGTCAACCAGCAGGATGAATGGGTTTTCCAGTTCAGCAGACATGCTTTCCTGGTTGTTGATGAAGTAAGGAGACAGGTAGCCACGATCGAACTGCATGCCTTCTACTACGTCCAGTTCATTTTCCAGACCGGAACCTTCTTCAACGGTGATAACGCCTTCTTTGCCTACTTTCTCCATGGCTTCAGCGATGATCTGGCCCACCAGCTCATCGGAGTTTGCAGAGATAGTACCTACCTGAGCGATGGACTTGCTGTCTTCGCAAGGCGTGGACATGGTTTTCAGCTGTTCAACAACAGCCGCTACTGCCTTGTCAATACCACGCTTGAGGTCCATTGGGTTCATGCCGGCAGCAACGTACTTCAGACCTTCGTTCAGAATGGACTGAGCCAGAACGGTTGCAGTGGTAGTACCGTCACCCGCCTGATCGTTAGCCTGAGAAGCGACTTCCTTAACCAGCTGAGCACCCATGTTCTGGAATTTGTCAGACAGCTCGATTTCCTTGGCTACGGAAACACCATCTTTAGTGATGGTTGGAGCGCCGAAAGACTTTTCCAGCAGAACGTTACGGCCCTTGGGACCCAGAGTCGCTTTTACTGCGTCAGCAAGGATGTTGACGCCTTCCAGCATTTGCTTGCGAGCTTCGTCGCCGAACTTAACCTGTTTTGCTGCCATGATGGGTAATCCTTTGGAAATTTAAAACAGTTGCTATGAAAACGAAGTTCCGGGATCAGTCTTCCAGAACAGCGTAGATTTCGCTCTCGGATACGATGATCAGCTCTTCACCGTCGATCTTAACGGTGTCAGAACCAGCGTACTTACCAAAGATGACTTTGTCGCCGACGCTGACACCCACAGGACGTTTTTCACCATTGTCCAGAAATACGCCATCACCGACAGCCACTACCACACCCTGGTTTGGCTTTTCAGTAGCAGAACCTGGCAACACGATACCGCCAGCAGAGGTAGTGGTTTCTTCTTCACGACGAACGACCACGCGATCACGCAACGGACGGATTTTCATCGATGTATCTCTCCAACTGTTTATGCTGAAAAACCAGCAATCAACTCTTGTCAAACGGTCTGACTTGCGATGTCAGAACCGAACCCAATTATCGGTAATCTAGTAAGTAAGGGTGGCTTTAGCCTTTTCAAGGGGGCACTAGAATTTTTTTTCATCTTCCCGCTTGAACTCACCTTCGAGGGTCTGGTGGATACTCCGGCTGGTGTCGATGTCCTCACGGTAATATTCACCCTCAAGGGTGGTGGATGACTGTTGCGCCTGCCATCGACCACTTTTGATCATGCGTCTCAGCAGCGCTCTGCGCACCGGGGGAAAGAGCAGAACCAGCCCGATAAAGTCGGTGATAAAGCCGGGAATCATGAGGAACACCCCGCCCAGGGCAGTCAAAAAACCTTTCAGCAATTCCAGCGCAGGCTGCTCACCACGATTCATCTTCTCGCGAGCCTTCATCATGGTACGAAAACCCTGACGACGAATGATCGCTATACCAGCCACCATACCCAGAATAACCAGAATCAGTGTATTAAAAGCGCCAATATAGCCCCCCACCTTGATCAGCACGACCAGCTCGAGGGCGGGAAGCAGTAAAAAAATCCAGAAAGGGAAGCGCATGGAAGCCTCCAGAGACAACAGTGCTTCTTATATAGTGTTAATCATGGAAACTTCAAGGATTGAAACGTAAAAAGCCCCAAACAACCTCGGGGCTTTTTATTTGTACAAGCCTGATATCAAGCTACTCTGGCCATCTCTACCAGAGTCTTGCGCACTGCCATTGGCTCGTCCACTTCTGTCGGGAAAGGAATACGAACCAGCTTGTCTTTCAGCAGCAGGTGCATACCGGTGGCATCAATACCGGCCATCTTTGGCTCAACACCTTCCGGAAGTTCGATACCAGCCACTTTACAGTACTTCATCATCGCATCGACATGATCTTCATTCATATGGTTGACCATGCCATTTTCTACGCTGCCGTAAAATGGGTTTTCACGAGTCATCAGCTCGTTCTTCACCCAGAAAATCTTACCGAAACCACCGATGAAACGTGCACGCTTCAGATGAATACGGTAAAAGTCAAAACCATGGGTTTTGTGATACTGAGCAGAAGGTGGAAAGAAAGAGTAGTAACGTTGCTCCAGCGCCTTCAGTTCTTCATTGTCCGCTTCAATTTTTTCGGCATCGCCGATCCAGGTCAGACGCCCTGCCTTGTGGATATCGTCTACACCACTTTGGGTGATGATTAGAGAAACCTTGGGGTTAGCTTCAATGTTTTTGGTGTGCTGAGCGAGGTCACTGATCAGGATGATCGGGTTACCCTGTTTATCAAGGCAGTAAGGCATAACAGAACCAAATGGGTACCCGGGCACGTCATCAGAGTGAGTGGACAAAATACCGTGGTACTCATTCAAAAGCAGGTTACGTGCGTCGTGTGCGGCTTGAACCTTGGGTTCCATCTGTTTCCCCCTGTATTTTCATATCATAAAACATACCACTTATAACCATCGCCTTTGAAGATTTTCAAAACCCAATGGGTATATTTCGATATGCAGAACTCTGTTCTTCAACCTATGGCCGGAATCAACTATGGCTGATGATTAAGACACCTGTTTCAGGCATTTTGAGGCGATTATATATTAATGATATTGATTATCAATAAGATTATCATGCAGCATTAGCTGCTGTCTTTCCGTGAGCTGTTTTTTATTTGGAACTTAGTACAAAAATGGAGGTCTACCTGATAGATAGGCAGATCATAACGCGCTTAAATCTGTCAAATTACCTCAATTAATCTTACAGGAGTTTCGTTATGCAAATCGGTAATCCAATGGCTCAGAGCCCGGCAGTGGGGCAGCCTGTTTCCACATCAGCCAACGCTTCTGAGGGTGGTGTGTTTAAAAATATCAGGAAAGTTTTTTTCAGCTATGACCCGGTGGAGGGAACCAGGACAAAATATATACCTTGCTTAACGTTCATGGCAGGCGCTGCTTCTGCCGGAGCCGTTTCCTTTGATGCTTTGGTTCAGAATTGGACGCCTGCCAGAGTGGTACCCGGTGCAGCTCTGACCGATCGCCTTATTGCCGTAGTAGAAAATACCGTTCAGAGAAATCCATTTGCCTGCGGTGCAGCTGCTGGAGCTGCAACTGCTTTCGTAGGGTTGAGTATGCTTGCCAGCAGTCTGAAGCCTTTAGCCAAAGAGTGTATAGAAGCGGTTCGGGAAGAGTTAAGGCATCAGCTTCAAAGGGACTTTCAGGAAATCACGGTTCATAAGGAGCTGATTTCTCAACATCAGAAAAACCTGTCGGAACTTGAAGTTCATCTGCCGGCAGAGAAAGCAAGATATAACCAACTATCGCAGGAAGTCTATTTACAGAGATGGACCTGCTATCGGCGAGAGGCTGATTATATGGCGGGGCAGTTGAAAGGTTATGTGGATGGCGTGTTGTCGTCTAACTCCGGGAACCGGGGAAATGTCCAGCGTGGACGCCATCAGGGTGATGTCTATAAGGCCGGTGTCGAGTTATCAAGGTTTGTCAGCAAGGAGAATCAGGACTATTCATTCCTTTCCCGAATACAACTGCTTAATGCTCTCAAACCTGTTTTAACTGAGAGTGAATATAAGAAAGTTAAGAGCATACTCCGGGACTTTCCTGTCAAGCCCTATCCCATCATCCATCAGGGCCCAGTAACCAGAGAGTATGCAAAAGTCCAGGAACAATGTGCATCAGAGCAAAGAGAGGTAGGGGTATTAGAATCCAAAATCAAAAAAGTACTGGGCCAATACCCTAATTTAAGGCCTGATGCTGCTGGTAATATTCCCCAGCCTCCGGCCAAGGAGTTTGAGCCCTATATGCCAAAGTGACTTGATTGATGATGTCTCATCAATCAAAAAAAGACCAGGAGCCTGATGACGTTTCGTTGCGGGCCCGGAACTTGCGGGCGGCTCCTTTTCCGTAAAAATCGGTCTGGTAAAGCGTTTTCTGATCATGTTCCATGGTGTTACCCCTTTAATTACAGCCAATATTTGCTGTCTATTGAGGTGGGGTATCCGGTAGAAAGTCATCCACCATGACTTCATCAAAAGACCAGGGACAGGTTTCAGGGAATGTTGCTTTCGGGAAACCTGTCTCCCTGACTGCACCTTTCACCGCACGATGGTAAGCCGGTGGCGTAACAGCATCGAGCTTGCTTTTAAGGCTGGGGCTGTCTTTGATCAGCATCTGAATCTGGTGCCGCTGTTCGGTGACCGTATTACGCCAGCTTCGACTCTGGAACCTGGGTTGATAGAGCCACTTAAGCAGGTGCATAAGCAGGATCGCCAAGTGAGACTCAAAAGCCCGGTAGTCACTGCGACCCATACTTTCAATTTCCTCAAGAATATTGGAGACATCAATTTCAGAAAGTCGTCCGGTACGCAGCAACTCAGCCTGTTGTTGTGTCCAGCGGTAAAAGTCGGTGTTGTAAAGGTTGTTTGAGTTATCCATAGCAATATTCCCTTGTGAATCAGCCATTGAGTATAGGACAACGGATGTCAAGACTCCCATCACCGCCTAATATCCTGATTTGGCTTTGACTTCAGCGCTGATGATTCTGGCAGATACTCTAATAGTTGTTGAGCGTAATATAATCAGAGTGTCACGGCTGAATCAATGGAAAGGGACTGGTTCTAAGCTCAGAGAATTGTTGAGGAAATCATGAAGCTTTTTGTAACAGGGTTGCTCTGTTTGACACTCTCTACTTTGACGATTGCGGATGCGGATACAATGTCGAAAGGAATCTTTGAGTTAATCAACCAGCGGCTGACTTATATGCAGGATGTAGCCTTATTTAAGGCCACGAATCATCGTGCTATTGAAGATTTGACCAGAGAAAAACAGGTGCTTGAGAAAGCATTGTTTGATGCACAGCAGGCTGGTTTACAACCAGATTCCATCGCTGTTTTTTTTCAGGCTCAGATAGATGCGGCCAAGGCTATTCAATATCGATATAGGGCGGAATGGTTATCTGCCAAACCAGAAAATAAAAAACACCGTGATCTGGCTTCCGAGGTCAGGCCCAAGCTTATAGAGCTTGGTCATCAGATCGTGATGCAAATTAGCGAATACCTTCAGAATGGAGGAGCATTTGATAATAACATGCAGCAAGACTTTGTCAGGACGGTCAATGCAGCGCACCTGTCCGAAAACGACAAAAAGAAAATGTTTGAAAGTCTTCAAATGATACGTGTGATTAAAAACCAGTAGCCTGTGGATGGATCGAAAGCCCCCGGGAAGTTCAGCCAATCCTGACTGACCAAGAACAGCCCTGACAAAGAAGCTCATACTCCTTGTTACTCAGAAAAACCAAACCGTCTATAGAGAATTCGCTATGTTCCGTTACAATCATTGAGTGATTTTCAGACGTAGAAGAACAAAAGAATGAATCTCGAACAAAGCAACATCCTGATTACCGGTGCTGCCCGCGGTCTGGGCAAGGCCATGGCACTGCATCTGGCAGAAAAAGGTGCCAGCCTTGGGCTGATAGACCTGAAAGGCGAAGCCCTGGATCAGACGGTAAAGGAGTGCTCTGAATTGGGGGCAAAAACCATTGCCCTGCCTACCAATGTCGCCAACGAACAGGAAGTAGAAAACAGTATCAAAGTTGCCAGAGAAAAACTGGGCCCGCTCAACGGTCTTATCAATAATGCGGGCATCCTGCGTGACGGTCTGCTAATTAAGGTGAAAGAGGATCAGGTCACTGACAAGCTTTCACTGGCAAAATGGCAATCAGTCATTGACGTCAATCTCACCGGTGTTTTTCTCTGTGGTCGTGAGGTGTCTGCCAGCATGGTTGAATCAGGAAGCAAAGGTCTGATTCTAAACATTGCCAGCATTTCCCGCTCGGGCAACTTCGGACAAACCAACTACTCTGCCGCAAAAGCCGGTGTCGTCGCTATGACGGTATCCTGGGCTAAGGAGCTGGCTCGTTTTGGCATCAGGAGCGCTGCGATTGCACCTGGCATGATTGAGACTGAAATGACGCTGGGCATGAAGCCCGAAGCTCGCGCCAAAATGAATGCGGGTATTCCGGCGGGACGCATGGGTAAGCCTGAAGAGATTGCAGCAACGGCGGCGTTCATTTTTGAAAACGACTACTTCAATGGTCGGGTGCTGGAACTGGATGGAGGTCTGCGCCTCTGATTCATGGCCGCAGAAGCTACTACCTTCTGTGGCCATTCTCACTACCAGGAATAACCAATGCCTACCTTGATCTGACTCGAGGTTTTATCAGCACCTTCTGTAGGAATACTGTCGTAGTCCAGGTAATGCATCAGGTTTAGAGAAAGACTTTCAGATAACCCCACCCTGAGGCCATGCTCTCCATCAAACAGCCACTGCTGGCCTGAATTCAGACGGTAAAACAGCTTGCTGTTAAAGTAATACTCAAGGTTATCAATAAGCTTCTTCCGATACACCAGTCCTGTCGTCATCGCCAGATTTCTCTGGTTATCTTCCAGCTGATAATCTTCCCAGAGATGAGTCAGACCAACGGTGGTAATCACTGTTTCTTTCACCGTTTCCCTGAAGCGGTAACCGAGCGAACCACCGAGCGTCAGTCTTGATCTCAGATCTTCCGCTGAGTCATACTCCTGATCCAGAGAGCCCTGAACGAACCAGTGCTCGGTGAAATAGCGACTATACGCATACCCCAGCTCCCACTCCTTGGTGGAAGAGTCTGCGTCATCTTCCGTCTCTACTTCAATGTCCCACTTAAAACTGTTTTTGTTCCACTCGTCATTGATATCCAGGTTGCCACTGAGCGTAAATGTGGTTTCTTTGTCCTGACCCTGATCGCTGTCCAAACCAAAGTTGACCTTGCCAGCAATGTCCCAGTTAGCAGCCAGCACCGGCTGTTCAGTGAGAATTTCTGCCACTGGCCAGACTGCCGAAAAGCTCCGCTCATAACCATCAGGATCAACAATCGTCAGTTGATCACCATTGCTCTTTAACTGACGCTGTTGAGCCTCTTTCTCTCCAATCAAACCCACCCAGAGCGGCTGGTCTGTCTCCAGAGCACGGACATGGCGCCAATTAATGGTAATGTTACCTGCATAACGTGTAGAAACAGTCAGTTTACCCGCTTCCAGACCCATGATTTTGCCACTGATCACATCTCCATTTTCCATCCATACCTTATCCGCACGAGCCATCGTTACCATACCGAAAAGAAAGATGATCCAGACTGTGTGCAATCCGAAAAAACGGCCAATGCCCCTGAAAAACTGGAGCCCCATGAATACCCCTCGATGAATCGATGTTTTATTGCTTTCTAAGGGTGACAAGAGTTCCAAATTAATAAACGTTTAACAAGAGGGAAAGCCGTTATAGCCAGCGGTTTTCCCTGGCTGAACCAGTAATAAAGCAAAGTTGTCCCTCCTTTTGCCAACCTGAGGCGCTTCATTCTGGAAAAATGAAAAACGTTTCACGACAAATAGCCGATGGATTAGGATATGCTTGGCAGATTCTCTGGTGATACTTATCCCTAGCAGCCTGTCGGACTTAAGCGTCCGTAGCGAGGATTGCAAGAAATTGAGG
>NZ_JAHHPR010000137.1:0-1547 GCF_024606255.1 Endozoicomonas sp. SESOKO3 | reverse complement strand
CATCAATATGCTTGCGATGCAGTTTCAGAAGTTCCGCTCTAGAATAATCATCCTGCAAAAGGATCTTCTTGCGCCACTCATCATCGAGACCAAAATGCACATCTTTCATCTGCTTGCGGGATGAGAAAAGTACCAATGTACCTTTTTGAGTGGACATCAGATCAGGCAGCTTCTCAACGATTTCTTCCGTATGCTCCTCACTCTGACGAGGATCAGACAACATACCCGGCACCACCAGCTGAGCAGCAAAACTGTGCTGGAAAGGACTGGGAACAACCACACAACGAGACTCGGATGGAATCCCGGAACGCATGCGAAAACGGTTAAAGTTACCCAGGGCAGTGAGCGTGGCAGAAGTAACAATCGATGCATAACCCGGATTCCAGAGCGTCTGCCAGAGTGTTGCCGAAGAAAGAATAGGACTGCTGAAAACCTCCAGTTCCTCGCCAAAGGGCCCTTCACTCCACTTCAGCCAGCGCGCACTGGGCGGTTCGCCTTCGGGATCTTTCATGGTGTAGGTCAACCAGAGTTGAAACTGGCTCTCCAGTCGCATCTGCATCGCGCCAATTTCCGGAAACAGTTGCTCAGCCTGCCAACGGTCAATGCCAGGAACATCTCCGTCCATAGCATCATTCAGTTCCCTGGCAACCTTTTCAACCATCCCACTGCATCGACTGAAGCCGACTTTGAGCATTTCAGCTTGCTGACGAACGGCTTCGGGCACTTTTCCTTCAGGAAAACGATAAACAGCAACCGTCGTATCACCCTGGATTCGTGGTTCAAAAGTTGCGACCCCTTGTAACAGAGTCCGGGTATGACCCAGATTATTCACCAGCTCATCAAACTCTGGCATGAGTTTTTCGAGCCTTTCACCCAACTCTCCGGGCAGGGCATTCTGGGACAGGGTCTTCTGCAAATTCTTGCTGGCTTTCTCCAGCCAGCTGGCAGTCCCTTTTATCCGGGAATGACAGGCGAAATGATCAATCGCCTTGTCAGGCAGATGGTGGCCCTCATCAAAGACGTAAACGGTATCTTTAGGATCAGGCAGAATAGCACCACCGCCCAGAGCCAGATCAGCCAGCACCAGGTCATGATTGGTCACCACCACATCGGCCTGCTCCAGATCTGCCCGGGCTTTGTAGAAAGGACACTGATTAAAATAGCCACACCGTCGACCACTGCATTGAGCATGATCCGTGGTGATCATTCGCCATTGCGGGTCTTCCAACGCATCGGGCCAGCTGTCACGGTCACCTTCCCACCTGGAAGCGGCAAAGTCTTCCAACATTGTCTGGTAGAGCTTCAGGGAAGACTCGTCCTGCTCCGGGGTAAAACCTTCCCCGGCAAACATATCAATCAATGAAGCCGTTGACTGCTCTTCTTGCAACAGCCGATCGAGCTTGCTCAGACAGGCGTATCGTCCACGCCCCTTGGCCAGGGTAAAAGAGAACTTGAGTCCGGTTTTCAGGATAATGTCGGGCAGATCCTTGCTGATAATCTGCTCCTGCAGCGTCACTGTCGCTGTTGAAATCACCAGCCTTTTATCG
>NZ_JAHHPR010000136.1:0-1084 GCF_024606255.1 Endozoicomonas sp. SESOKO3 | reverse complement strand
TCAGTGCCGTTCAGCGAGGCGCTCATCTTACCTTGGCGCCGGTCGTTGTCAAGCGCTGTCTCTACCAGAGAGTTAAAGCCACTTTTCAACTCGCTAAACTGGCAGACGCCCATACTTAATCAGCGTTGCTTTTCTTGTTCAGCGGCGGCGCATTTTACATCGCTAAACCAAACTGTCAATCAATATTTTATTGACTGCACTGCTGCCTGTTAACAATGGAATGTTGCGCCGAAGAAGTGGATCGAATTATACGTCCGAAACCTACTATTACAATAGGGGATTAATACCTAATACTCATTGCTGGTCATATAAATACACAATGATTCCAGCGTCGAATGACGTTTGTAATCTTACCTTACGAGCTGCTTGTTCAGGCCCTGAAAAAATCGAACGCAACGACATCCGCAATCTTCTTTTTGTTCAGCATTAACATCAGGAGACGATCAAGTCCTATGGCAACGCCGGCGCAATCGGGCATACCTGACCTCAGGCTTTCAATAAGACGATGATCGTAGGGGTAAACAGGTTTACCCTGTTCTTTGCGTTTAATTTGCTCTGTCCGGAAACGCGTTTGCTGCTCTTCGGCATGGGTCAGTTCATGGTAACCATTGGCCAGTTCAACACCGTTAGTAAAAAGCTCGAATCGCGCAGCCACCTGATCACCTTGATCATTCGTATGAAGCCGGGCCAGGGCGGCCATACTGGCTGGGTAGTCGTAGACGTAAACGCCATTAAGCTCACCGGCCCTGCCGAGGCCCAGCTCAGGCTCAATCCTATTTGAAAACAACAGATCAAGGCAGTCATTTCTTCCCAGACCTGACAGTCCCTTATCTACGTGTTTTTGAACCAGAGCAGAAAGCACTTCATCCGATGCGCCGTGAGGATTCAGCCCCAGTTTTTCCTGAAAGACTTTCCCATAACTGACTCTTTTTACCTCTTTAAAGGCTGTGACTGACGACAACAGTAATGTCATGTCATCCATTAATTGATGCTGATCCATGCCAAGCCGGTAATATTCAAGCATAGTGAATTCAGGATTGTGCCGCCCACCCGCTTCACCATTACGGAATACTCGACCCAGAGA
>NZ_JAHHPR010000015.1:0-6942 GCF_024606255.1 Endozoicomonas sp. SESOKO3 | reverse complement strand
TCCTCAATTTCTTGCAATCCTCGCTACGGACGCTTAAGTCCGACAGGCTGCTAGGTAAAAAAACGTTAATCATGAATAGATATTCATAATTACTTGATTTTATCCACGATCATATAAGAGAATCCACTTTCTTGTGAACCAGTCGTCTGTTCGGCCTATGCTTTCCCGGTAAGAAAGGGTTAAGCTCAACGGACCCCATCAGCCCTGAAGCCTGCCCATACTGCAAATCGGGACAGGCTTTTTTGTGCAAGCGCCTTAAACACCTTGCATGGGGCAGGACTCTGACAGGCAGTCATGAGCAAAAAAATTTCCGCTGCATCTCATACTCACCGAGGCGGGAATTCTCACAAAATGGCAGATGAAAGGCAATGGGCATAATCGTAGAGGGCCTCAGCAAAGCATTCGGCTCCACAAAGGTTCTTAAAAATATCAGTTTTACTATCCCCCGTGGTGAAACCACTGTTCTTCTTGGAGCCAGCGGCGCAGGCAAAAGCACCTTGCTGCGCATGCTGAACTTGCTGGAAACACCCGACAAGGGCACCATGAGCATTGCTGATATGGCGTTTAATTTCAACGACAGTCATAACAGCAGACAGCTGAACAAACAGGCTTGCGCCCTGAGGCGCAAGGTAGGCATGGTATTTCAGCAATATAATCTCTGGCCACATATGACGGTGCTTGGCAATCTGATTGAGGCTCCGGTTGTGCAGGGTATGCCCAAGGAACAAGCCACGACTAAAGCCAGAGAACTGTTGGAGCGTGTCGGCCTGTCTGAAAAAGCAGATGCATGGCCTTCTTCTCTGTCGGGAGGTCAGCAGCAGCGGGTGGCTATTGCCCGCTCCCTGATGCTGTCACCTGATGTTCTTTTGTTCGATGAACCCACTGCTGCTCTGGATCCGGCTATCACCAATCAGGTGGTAGAAGTGATCAGGGAACTGAGCCATTCCGGTATCACCCAGGTAGTGGTCACTCACGAAGTCGAATTCGCGCGAAAAATTGCCAGCAAAGTGATTTATCTCGAAGATGGCCATATTGTTGAAGATGGATCATCCGACCACTTTGCTCACCCCCGGACAGAGGCTTTCCGCCGCTATCTGGAACATTGATCCACCGGATACTTTTGGGATTTCTGGAGTACCAAACAATGAAAAAAATGTTCGCTTCAATACTGGCGACCAGTGCTTTGACAATAGCCACTGCACTCATTAGCGTTCAATCTGTTCAGGCTCAGGCTGCCGAAACTATTCGCTTTGCTACAGAAGCTACTTACCCTCCTTTTGAGTATGTGGGTAAGGACAATCAACTGGAAGGATTTGATATTGATCTGGCCAAAGCCATCTGTGACGAACTGAAAGCAGAATGTACATTTAGCAACCAGTCCTTTGACAGTCTGATCCCGAGCCTGAAGTTCCGCCGCTTTGACGCAGTAATTTCAGGGATGGATATTACTCCGGACCGCCTCAGGCAAGTCGACTTCAGTGGTCCTTACTATGAGAATTCAGCTGCCTTTGTAACCCATAAAAACAAAGGACTAACCTCTATTGAAGCACTCAGGAACCATTCTGTAGGTGTCCAGAACGGCTCTACCCATCAGCAGTATCTGATCGATAAACTGGAGAGTCAGGGTGTTAAGGTTCGTCCTTACGACTCGTTCCAGAATGCCTTTCTGGATATGACCAGTGGACGGGTTGATGCTGTCTTCGCCGATACTGCGGTTGCCAACGAATGGTTAGCAAAAAGAGGCGAAGGTCAGTATGCTCAACTAGGCCCAGAGGTGAAGGATGCGGACTACTTTGGCATCGGCTACGGAATTGCGGTCAGAAAACAGGACAATCTGAAGGAAAAAATGGATTCAGCCCTGAAAAAACTGAAAGAAAACGGCACATATCAAAAGATCTACGACAAATACTTTAACTAGAGCCCCAACGACTTCCTGGCTGCGGCCCATCCAGCTGCAGCCCCCTAACATCTGACAGACCTTTGTATCCATGCTTGATCTCTTCCTCAATGCAACTCTGATGACTCTGGGACTGGCGCTTTCTTCCCTGGTTCTGGGTATGATACTGGCTGGCCTACTCGCTTTGGGTGAACTGAGCCGTTTCCGGTTGCTGAGATACCTGACCATTTCGTGGGTCACTCTGGTCAGGGGACTGCCCGAGATCCTGGTGGTCTTCTTTATCTACTTCGGTGTGACCCACCTGCTCTTTCTGCTCACTGATGAGTTTATCGAAATCAGCCCTTTCACGGCCGGTACTGTTGCTCTGTCGCTGATCTTTTCCGCCTATGCCAGCCAGACTCTGCGGGGCGCTTTCATGGCCGTTCCGAGGGGGCAGTCAGAAGCGGCCAAAGCTTTAGGCATCAGCTCTGTCCGGTGTTTTTATCGGGTGGTACTGCCCCAGGCCTGGCGTCATGCATTACCCGGGCTGGGTAATCAGTGGCTGGTGCTGCTGAAAGATACGGCATTGGTTGCTCTCATCGGTGTGACTGACCTGTTACGTCAAGCCCAACTGCTTTCATCCAAGACTTATGAACCGTTTACCTGGTATGCAACAGCCGGTGCCATCTATCTGGTGATCACCCTAATCAGCCAACACTGTCTGGACAAGATGAAGCAGAAAACCAGTCAACACATCAGGACTGTGGACGTATGATATTAGAATCCTTGCCCGAATATCTGCCTCAATTATTGAAAGGTCTTCAGACTACTCTGGAGCTGACCCTTGCCAGCCTGCTGACCGGCCTGGTGATAGCTTTGCTGTTCACCCTGATCCTTTCTTTGCGCTTTAAACCTCTGGTCTGGCTGGTTCGGTTGCAAATCCTGCTCTTCACCGGCACGCCCCTTCTGGTCCAGATTTTTCTGATTTATTATGGCCCTGCCCAGTTTCCGATCCTGCAGGAAACCGCATTATGGTCATTGCTCAGCGAACCCTGGTTCTGTGCCATGCTGGCTCTGGCCCTGAATAGCGCAGCTTATTCCACGCAACTGTTCAAGGGGTCTATTGATGCAGTCTCTGCCGGCGAATGGGAAGCAGCTATGGCGCTGGGTATGACCCGTCAGCAGGCTCTGACCCGCATCATATTGCCCCATGCGATTCGCAGGGCACTGCCAGCCTACGGCAATGAAATAATTCTGGTAATGAAAGGAACCTCACTGGCCAGCACCATTACGTTAATGGATCTCATGGGCTATGCCGCTCGCCTGAACGCCCAGACGTACGATACTCTCACAGTGTTCTCTCTGGCGGGTCTGATCTATCTGACACTGACTGGAATACTGACACTGATAGTAAGATGGATAGAGCGTAGAGCGCTGGCATTTTCCCGCTAAATGCCGACTCTGTCCCGGAAGGCGGCAGCCAACCTGATCAGGAAATTACATTGCAGAGTACACTCTGGCTTATCAACGCCACATCAGTCACCATGGCAATAATACTGTTATCGTCAGCCGTTCAGGCTGAAAGTACTGCCCAACCCTGCCGACAGTTCTCCCTGAATGGATACGGACTCAATAACAGCAAAGCCATGGAAAACTGCCTGAACTTCATAAAAGCAAAAGCCAGCGTTTTCTATCAACAGCAGGACCCTTACCACAATCTGAGACATGGAGAACGAGTGGTAAGACATGCCCTGACCATTAACCAATCCGAATCGGGCAACGCCTTTCTTGTTGAAGCCGGTGCCTGGCTCCATCAATACCATGACCATCTGGACCAACTCGAGAAACTTCTGAAACAGACCGGATTAAATCCCGCCACTCAATCTCAGCTGCATGAGATTGTCAGGCTTTGCCGCCCCCACCTGATTTCCGGGAGTTCCCCCATAGAGGCGAAAATTGTCTTTGATGCCGATGCCATGGATCTCATGGGAGCCTACGGCATAACCAGAGAACTGGCCTGTAACCTTGAAGTCAGAAAGCTCCCCTACGATCAGGCACTGATGCAAACCCGAAAAGTACAACATCTTTTTGAAGAGAAACTAATGACCGGAACGGCTCGCGCCATGGCTCGAAATGATATCAGTGTCGCCCATCGGTTCTGGCGCAACTTTGATGAGTCAGAACCGTGATGATGAACTCATATTCTGTACTAACAGCCCTGCCGCTACATCGCACATGCTGTTGATAGAAGCCTTATCGAGATAAACTCCATCAATTAATAAACGACTTAAACCGTGCAAACTCCCCCAGGTGACCTGGGCTACCCGCAGGGCATCCTGATCTTGACTGAAATCATCACCCGTCAGGCATTTTTTGACAAAGTCGGCGTAAAGTTGGAAAGCTTCAAATGAGATTTTACTCAGTTCATCAGTGGGCTGCCCATTCTTCCAGATAGGTCGGCCAAACATCAGGTCATATTGCTCGGCATGATTCTGGGCAAAATCGATGTAAGCATGGGAAAACTCACGAAACCAACGTTCAAGATCGTCCGGAGCCTCTTTCAGCCTGCTCCCCAATGCCTGGTACCATTGATTGAAACCTTGCTCAGCAATGGCACACAACAGTTCATTCTTGTCTTTGAAATGGTGATAGGCAGCGGTTCTCGAGACCCCAACACCTTCAGCCAACCCACGCATAGAGAGCTTCTCAACGCCGGACCCGGCGATCATCCGGGTTGCCTCATTAATGAGGCTTTGTCGCAAGTCTCCATGATGGTAATTCTTTTTGGCTGACATATTTTTACTCAATGGCAGTGCTCTGTTTCAGAAAATGAATACTCAATCTTGACAGTGTCAACATACAGTCTTATCTTGACGCTGTCCAGATAACATAATTACAAATGCCCCTTAAAGAACATGATGAGGATCTCTCGATGATCACCTCCACAAACAGCCCTGAGCCGCATAAGCTGTACCCTCACTTGCTGGAACCACTGGATCTGGGCTTCACACAGTTGAAAAACCGGGTATTGATGGGTTCCATGCACACCAACCTGGAAGAGCATCCCGGTGGCTACGAGCGACTGGCTGCTTATTTTGGTGAGCGAGCAAAAGGTGGCGTCGGCCTGATGGTGACGGGCGGTATTGCGCCCAACTGGGAATCCGGCGGCTTGCCCAATGCGGCCCAGATTACAACAGAGGAAGAGATTGCCGGTCACAGCCTGGTCACACAGGCCGTGCACAAGGAAGACGGCAAGATCTGTATGCAGATCCTGCACACGGGTCGCTATGCCTACCATCCCAAGGCCATTGCTCCAAGTGCCCTGCAAGCACCGATTGCGCCCTTTCCACCCAAAGAGCTGACACCGGAAGAGATTGACGGCCAGATTGAAGATTTTGTGCAATGCAGCCTGAACGCTCAGAAAGCCGGCTACGACGGTGTTGAAATCATGGGTTCGGAAGGTTATTTCATCAACCAGTTTATCGTCGCCAAAACCAATCACCGGGATGATGACTGGGGTGGCCGATACGAAAACCGCATCCGACTTCCGATTGAAGTCATTCGTCGCGTAAGAGAAAAGACCGGCACGGACTTTATTATTATTTATCGTCTTTCCATGCTGGATCTGGTTGAAGGTGGCAGCAGCTGGGATGAGATTGTCGAGTTAGGCAAAGAGATCGAAAAGGCGGGAGCGACCATTATCAATACAGGTATCGGCTGGCACGAAGCGCGCATTCCCACCATTGCAACCATGGTCCCCCGTGCTGCATTCACTTGGGTCACCGCAAAGATCAGAAAAGAGTTAAGCATTCCTGTTATCACCTCCAACCGTATCAATATGCCAGATGTGGCTGAAACGGTTCTGGCCAGAGGCGATGCCGACATGGTTTCCATGGCTCGCCCTCTGCTGGCTGACCCTGAGTGGGTTAACAAAGCTGAAGAGGGCCGTGCTGATGAAATCAACACCTGTATCGCCTGTAATCAAGCCTGTCTGGACCATGCTTTTGAACTGAAACTGGTCAGCTGTCTTGTTAATCCGAGAGCCTGTCATGAGACCGAATTAAACTATCTGCCTACTGACGAGCCGAAAAAACTTGCAGTGGTCGGTGCCGGTCCCGCCGGCCTGTCTTTTGCGACCACTGCCGCTTACAGAGGTCATGATGTCACTCTGTTTGAAGCCGCTGACAAAATCGGTGGTCAGTTCAACATTGCCAAACAGGTGCCGGGCAAGGAAGAGTTCTATGAAACACTTCGTTACTTCCAGCGCCAGATAGAGCTGACCGGTGTCAACCTGAAACTAAACACCCGGGTTTCCGCCAGTGAACTGGAAAACAGCGATTTTGATGAAGTCATCGTAGCGACCGGTGTCACACCGCGTACACCCGATATTGAGGGACTGGATCACCCCAAAGTCCTGACCTACCTGGATGTCTTCAGGGGCGCAGAAGTCGGCAAAACCGTAGCAGTGATCGGTGCCGGCGGAATTGGTTTCGATCTGAGTGAATTCATTACCCAGAAAGGGCCTTCACACAGTCTGGATGTTGAAGCATTTATGAAAGATTGGGGGGTCGATATGAGCCTCAGTAACCGGGGTGGTCTCGCTCTTTCCGGTTCCCGTGGAGAAGAAAGTTCACGGGAGGTTTACCTGCTTCAGCGCAAGAAGACGAAGCCGGGAGCCACCCTGGGTAAAACCACCGGGTGGATTCACCGAACCGAAATGCTCAAGCGTGGCGTAAAAATGGTGCCCTCCTGCGAATATCACAAGGTAGACGATAGTGGTCTTCATGTGTCCATTGATGGCCAGCCAAAGGTTCTGGATGTGGATAACGTAGTCATCTGTGCGGGTCAATTACCACTCAGAGAGCTGGCCGACACCATCACCGGAAAGCCTGTTCACCTTATCGGTGGTGCCGACGTGGCTGCAGAACTGGATGCCAAGCGAGCTATCAATCAGGGGGCTCGCCTCGCCGCTGAAATCTAATCCGCTTATGTGACGATAGACTTACACACACCCTAGCAGCCTGTCGGACTTAAGCGTCCGTAGCGAGGATTGCAAGAAATTGAGG
>NZ_JAHHPR010000135.1:0-2313 GCF_024606255.1 Endozoicomonas sp. SESOKO3 | reverse complement strand
ACAGAAGATTTTTTTATTCCGGGATGGGATTGTGAATCAACAGCATGGTTCAATAAAGAGAAATTAGCATTCCAGAAATCTATAAGCTCACAAGAAATTGACTTGTAAAATATATAGTTCAGCATTCAGGTAGCAGTAATAACATGATTGATCTAGCCACGCCCTCTTATCGAAAAGCCACCTTTGCCCTGGCACTGGGGTCATTCCTGATATTCTGTAACCTGTATCTGTTTCAGCCATTGATTCCTGTCATGGCTAATCAATTCTCGATATCTGTGCTCAAGGCCAATGGCCTGCTGGCAGCAAGTACGGCCGGTCTGGCAATGTCACTGTTGCCCTGGGCCATTCTTTCAGAAAAGCTGGGACGTTACCCTGTGATGATGATTAGCCTGGCACTGATACCTCTGACAGGACTGGGCATACTCCTTTCAAACAGCTTGACGGTTATGATTGTTGCCAGAGCACTGCTGGGCGTCGCTCTGGCAGGTTTTGCTGCCGTAGCAGTGGCCTACATGGCAGAAGAATTCACCCAAAACGCCCTCGTGATGGCTGTCGGCACTTATATCAGCGCAAACTCCCTGGGAGGTATCAGTGGCCGTATCTTTGGGGGATTGGTGTCCGAACAGTGGAACTGGGAGACAGCCGTTGCGGCCATGGCACTGTTCAGTCTGCTATGTGCTCTGACTGTCTACGCGTTATTGCCCAGAGCGGTTCATTTTCAGCAAGAATCCGGGGTCAGTGTTAAAGGAGCTACCCGTATTATTGCCGGGCACCTGCATAATCCAAAATTGTTACTGGCTGTATTAATTGGTGGCCTAAACTTTGCCCTGTTCGTCAATTTATACACTGTCATGGGTCTCAGACTGATTGCTCCCCCCCACTCTCTTCCTGTGGGCTGGACTGCACTGATCTTTCTTTGCTACCTGAGCGGCACTATTTCTTCCCGACTCAGTGGGCACTGGCGTAAGCAAAACACCATCACCCAAGGCCTGTTGATCGGAACATTTATTAGCATGTGTGGGTTATGGATAGCCAGTTTTCAGGCCTTGACGACAATCATTATCGGATTATTGCTGATCAGCTCCGGAGCATTCTTTGTTCACTCTCTGGCTTATGGCTGGGTCAGTCATCATGCCACCCGTGCCAAGGCTACGGCTACCGCTCTGTACCTTGTTGCTTATTATCTGGGCGGCAGTCTGGGAGGATTTCTTCTGATCGCATGCTGGCAGACAGCAGCCTGGGGGGGAGTATTAGTGGGGTCAATGACGCTCTATGGATTAATGTACTGGATGTGCTTCAGACTGAGAAAGTATGACTCCACGCACCAAACACCAACCATGGCTGCGCCTTGAGTAAAAGACAAATAGCCTCCGGGAATACGTGCATGAATGCATCCCGTCATAGCTCTCCTTTTCAGATAAATAGCTGTATTTTTGAGGTATTCGAAATAGTATGTGGATCGACTGGCGCCATGGACACGTCGTGCAGGGCTGCACAAACCGAAAAAATCAATCACTTGACTGTGCATCATCAAACTTTTGTTTTCGGTGTTGCTTTCTGTGATCCGACAGGGCTTTCGCGTTTGGCAGGGACTTCTGGCACTCAGGGCAGGTTTGCTCTCCGGTGTGGTATCGACTTTTGTGTTCCGACAAAGCTTTCTTGTTTGGCAGAGCCTTCTGGCACTCAGGGCAGGTTTGCTCTGGGGTGTGATATTGAATTTTGTGAACCGACAGGGCTTGGGTGTTTGACAGAACCTTATGGCACTCAGGGCAGGTTTGATCTCCGCTGTGATATTGACTTTTGTGAACTGACAGGACATGAGCGTTTGGCAGGGTCTTCTGGCACTCTGGACAAGTTTGCTCCGGGGTGTGATCTTTTCTTTTGTGAACTGACAGGACTTGAGCGTTTGGTAAGGTCTTCTGGCACTCAGGGCAGGTTCGCTCTCCGGTGTGATATTGACTTTTGTGAGTGTTCAATGAGGCTTGAGAGCCAAGTGATTTTTCACAGCCGGGGTGATCACATCGGTATTTTTTGGAGCCTGCCTTCCTTTGTTTTTTCGCAGGAGGTGGATTTAATGTTAATGATCGAGCAGCTGTGCTGTGAGTACCTGAGACAACGGTCGGGCCTTCAGCAGGATGACTTACCGAGCCAGATGTCTTATCGCCTGTCTGCAAATAAACATCTGTTCTGCAAGCGAAAGAGTCGTCTGAGGTTGAACGACACTGAGTACTTGTGGAGGGAGCGAAGATACAGCGTCCTTGTCGATGACAACAGGGCTGTTCATGGCAATTTTCGTCAAGGCTATGTCGGAAG
>NZ_JAHHPR010000134.1:0-8578 GCF_024606255.1 Endozoicomonas sp. SESOKO3 | reverse complement strand
GAACAGGATCATTCGCAGAGGGCAACGGCTGGTACATTACCTGAGCAGCCTGGCCGGAGGCGGGAAAGACGACGCTGACACGGATACAGCGAAGAATAAGCAGCAAGAGGTGGCAAGCCTGAACGACACAGAGCTGAACCGACACTACCAGCGTCTGGTGCAGGACCTCAGTGCCCTGTCAGGCCATCGCAGTGGCGAGAGTCCGTCGTTTATGCCATCGGCAACCCAGAGAGTGGGACAGAACCTGACAACTCCGAAGCCTTTGACTATGGTAGGTCAGGGATGACAACCCCCGGGCTTTGAGGCAAGCTTTCAGTTTTGAGTCAGGCGTCCCGGTCAGAACAACTGTTGCTTATCTTGGCAATAGCACCCCTCCAAGAAAAGCTGCGAATAACATAGCTAAAGGAAGGCTTGCAGGAGTCAAATAATTTGCATCATTTTCTACAGTGGCTTTTTTACTGACCCGATAAATACTGACCTTGCCATCATTCCAGCTGACTGCCAGCTTAGTGCCGTCGGGACTGAAGGCAAGGTCCAACACCTTAGCTCTGCTAACATAGGGTAGGATTTGCGGAGAAGCGGACAGGTCGTTCGTATCAAAAATTCTGACCGTCCCGTCAAACACCCCAACGGCAAATTCAGTGCCGCCGCGATTATAGGCAACTCTGGTTACACCGTCTCCCACGGGCAAGAGGTAATCGAGAGTGTACCTGGAGCCACTTCCGGCTTTCATGCTAAAAACCCTGACGAATTCATTAGCTCCCACGATTACCAGCTGGTCATCATCGTCACTGTAGTCAATGCCACGTATTTCTGCCGGAAAAAACACGCTTTGCAAGAGGTCGGAACTCGTCGTGTTATAAACCGAGGCTCGTGTGGTAATCCCCGCGATTGCCAGCTGGGTGCTGTCTTTGTTGAAGGCAAGAACACTTGCTCCGTTTGACTTATCGTCGAGGGTGTAAAGGTGGGTGATCGGATCCTTCACTCTATAAACCATGACCTCACCCTTAACAGTACTACCTTGAATCACCCCACCCCCGAAGGCAAGAAGAGTGCCGTCGTGGCTGTAGACAAGAGTCTGTATCGGCTTTGTTGAATTGGACAGGGTTTCCAGATGTGCGAACGACTGGTCATCATAAATCCTGACCTCTTGATCACCCTCCACGGCTGCCAGCTGGCCGCTGTGGCTGAAGTCGATGCTCTTCACCGGATTATTTGCTGTATGAAGGGTTCGCCGGAGCCTCGGCTCTGTCACGAAACTCACACTAAAAATTTGTATGGCTCCTGAAGTTGGACACCCGCTTTTGCCCTGACCGGCAGTGATTCCCAAAGCCAGGATACCGTTCCTGTTCCATGAAACACTCCCAGCAATGTAAGGCTTGCAGTAACTCACTGCCGGGGCAGAGCCGTTTGTGGGGATGGGGGTTGATTGTGGCAGGACACTGCTCACGGATGTAGGGACTGGTGTAATAATTTCCGGCATCCGGTTCGGATCTACAGTAATCACATGCTCCAATCGAACATTCACTTTTGCTGCTGACTGTTTAACGTCATACGTCGTATGAGCTTGCACCTGCAGACAGCCTGCTGTCAATGGAACAAGCAGACCCGCAATAGCCCAGCACTTCTCGATGCTCATGGCTTTTCTCCAAAACCCCAGCACAGCTGAGCGTAAAAGCACACGCAGCATACAGAAAGCAGGAGGCATCATCACTCCCTGAAAGGCGGCTATCACAAAAATGAACCCACCTATGTGGGAATGGCGACTGGCTGTATGGTGTCAAAGCCTGACTGCACTGGTTTTCATACTTTGAACCGTTTTCCAGATTATCGTGACCACGAGAGAAAACAGAAAAACCGGAAGACTTTACCCGCTGGTACTTTTTTTCACTAGGGATTTATATAGGGCCACCTGATAGGACATGTCAAATTTCATCTTCTTCCAATGTGAATATGAGCCGGATGGTTGGGCTTCCGGACGCTTACCCAAAACCATACTTCTTGCGAGCCCCTTCAGGAACCACTGCCGGAACTTGCATCGATCAAGAAAGAGCTGTAACGGGTTATGGATGATCTAAACTTACCGCTTCGCAACAATCTCTCCACAATAATCTGAGCGAAAGCCAGATGTGGGAATAATACTTTAAACGAAGAAATATCATACGACGGGGGACGCACAGTAGAGCGATGTATGAATCCAACATCAAATCAGCAGCTGCCGCACTTGCTCTCCTGCTGAAATTCCACGAAAAGAATGTCGACATCAGCTCGCTGATTCATGAGCTATCCGGTAAAGATGTCAGTATCGACTTACGGGAACTGGTCAGGGTATCCCGGCGCCTTGGCATGAAAGCCCGGAAGGTTACAGTTAAAAACAACCTTCATAAAGCCCCTCTCCCCTTCATTGCCCAGGGAAAAGATCAGCAGTTTTTTATCATTGCCAGTTTCGATCCGGAGAAACAGACTGTCATGGTACAACTTTATGGTCAGCAGCCGTGTATTCTGAAACTGGATGAACTCTGGAAAAACTGGGATGGCAGCGCTCTCTGGATGACCAGACGGTTTGATTTGAGTCACACCATGAAACGCTTTGGCATCAGCTGGTTTATTCCGGTGGTGATCAAATACCGCCGGGTATTGGGCGAAGTGGTTCTTGCCTCGTTTTTCCTGCAACTGTTCGCCCTGATTACCCCAATCTGTTTTCAGGTGGTTATGGATACCGTGCTGGTGCATCAGGCCATCTCCACCCTGAATGTTATTGCCATCGCTCTGCTGGTCATGTCGTTATTTGAAGTGACCCTGGGAACGTTGAGGATGTATCTGTTTTCCCACACCAGTTGCCGCGTGGATGTGGAACTTGGCAGCCGCCTGTTCGAACACTTGTTAAAAATACCTATTGCCTATTTCAGTGCCCGGCCTGTGGGTCAGGTGGTGGCTCGGGTTCGGGAGCTGGAAAACATTCGGGAGTTTCTTACCAACAATGCCATGACTCTGGTGCTGGATCTTTTTTCACCATTGTTTTGTTTATCGCCATGTACTTCTATTCGTCGACGCTCACCTGGGTCGTACTGGCTTCCATCCCATTTTACATTCTGCTTTCCGTACTGATCAGCCCCGGCCTGCACAACCGCGCCAAAGAACGGTTTGAGCGCAGTGCCATTAACCAGGCCTTCCTGACGGAAGCAGTTACCGGCATGGAAACCCTGAAGTCAACCGCTGTTGAGCCAAGAATGCAGTCCCGCTGGGAGCGTTATCTGTCGAGCTATGCCAAAGCCAGTTTCAACAGCAGTGTGTTGGGCACGGTGGGCAGCCACCTGGTAGAGCTGATTAACAAAATTGTCACCGTAGCACTGTTGTGGATTGGCGCCAAAGAGGTCATCAGCGGCAGTCTGACTATTGGTGAGCTGATTGCCTTCAACATGCTTTCAGGCCAGGTAGCCCAGCCTATCCTGAGACTTTCCCAGCTCTGGCAGGAGTTTCAGCAATTCCGGATATCCATTGCCCGCCTGGGTGATGTTCTGAACACGCCCCAGGAGCCACAGCAAAGTCTGGATAAACCACCCATAGCGGCACTTCAGGGCCATATACAGATGGAACGGGTCAATTTCAGTTACAGCTGCGAACTGCAGAACACCCTGAGCGACATCAGTCTGATGATTCCTGCCGGACAAACCATCGGCATTGTAGGAGAGTCCGGTTCCGGTAAGTCGACGCTGGCAAAACTGTTGCTGCGTCTCTATGTGCCAAACACCGGGAAGGTGTTGATTGACGACAACGACATTGCCCTTCTTGACCCCTCCTGGCTGCGGCGACAAATCAGCGTTGTGCTTCAGGAAAACACTCTGTTCAACGGTACCATCCGGGAAAACATTGCCCACACAGACCCTCTGCTGCCTATGGAAGCTGTGATTGAAGCAGCCAAACTGGCAGGTGCCCATGAATTCATCACCCGCCTGGCCCGGGGCTACGACACCGAGCTGGGCGAGCGGGGTACTGGGCTGTCCGGTGGCCAAAGGCAACGGATCGCCATTGCCAGGGCACTGATCAGCAATCCGAAAATTCTTATTTTTGATGAAGCAACCTCAGCACTGGACTACGAGTCCGAGCACGTGCTGCAACAAAATATGGACGCCATTTCCGAAGACCGAACAGTGATCACAATCGCCCACCGGCTTTCAACCATCAGACATTGTGATCGAATTATCGTAATGAGAGATGGCAGGATTACTGAAGATGGCACTCACCACAGCCTGATCGAAATGAACGGCTACTACACCCGATTGTGGAACATCCAGTCAGGTAATCAAGATGATTAAACGGCTCAAGCGTATCGTCTCTGCTTTTCATTCCAGGGAAGAAAACGAGTTCCTGCCCGCTGCGGTAGAAATTCTGGAGACCCCCGCTTCACCCCTCAAACACGTCTTAACAGTTGGTATCTGCCTGTTATTGGTGATTGCCCTGGTCTGGGCATGGTTTGGCAGTATTGATGTCGTCGTAGAAACGGAAGGGCGTGTTATTCCCGACGGGTATTCAAAAAAAATCAGCCCCATACAGGTGGCCAGAGTCAGCACCATCTTTGTCAGTGAGGGGAGTCGGGTAAAAAAAGGTGACAAACTGATTGAGCTGATCCCCAACCCAACTGACTCAGAAAATAATACCCTGCAAACCACCCGGGAAATTACCAGTGCCCAGCTGTCTGCCCTGAGAGAGAAAACCCTGCTCAGTCTGGTCAATACTCCAAACCTCAACCAACCGGTTTCGGTCAACCTGGAACAGGAGGCAACCCTTCAGCAGCTGGTCTTTGAAGTTCCCCCTGACGAACAGCGATGGTCAACAGAAAACAACACCCTGACCAGTGAACTGGATGCCTTTCTTTCGGCTGATAAAGCAATAGCAAAAACCATTGATGAGCTATCCACAACACTGCTGGTTGATGCCGAAGAAATTCAGCGCCTTCGGCTTTTGCACCCTATCCATGACAAGCTGGCTACCATCACACAGGGCCTCTATGAGAAAAAAATGATGTCCGAAGTGGACTGGCTGACAAGAAGGGAAAAACAGATCGACACCACCCAGCAACTAAAAGTCATGGTGTTGCGCCATAAAGAGCATGAAGCCCGATACCAGTCTTTACTGGCCGAGCGACAACAAAAGCGTGAATCCTTTATCTCGAACCATGTCAAGGAGTATCTGGGAGCGATCGAACAACTGGATCGTGCAGCCAAGACGGGACAGAAGGCGAACCAGCGAGAAGAAAATCAGATATTAATAGCTCCCATCGACGGCATTGTCCAACAAATCCAGGCTCACTCCTCTGGTGATGTGGTTCAGCCGGGTCAGCCTGTCATGGTGATTGTGCCCACAAATATACCTCTGATCGTTGAGGCCACTGTTCTCAATAAAGACATTCGCTGGGTTAAGACCGGACAGAGCGTGCAGGTGAAAGTCGAAACCTTCCCCTATACCCGCTATGGCTATCTTGACGGTCATGTCCGTAGAATATCTGGTGACGCTATTAACGATGAACAAAAGGGTTGGGTTTTCCAAATCTATATTGATCTGGAAAAAGATTGGTTCCAGGTGGATGATCTCAGGATCAGACTACAGCCGGGGATGGTAGTAACCGCTGACGTCGTCGTTAGCCAACGTCGTTTATTAGAGTATTTCCTGTCACCCCTGCTGCGCTATCAGAAAGAAACCTTTCGAGAAACCATGTAGGGCAATATTGATATAAACTCGCGGCATTTTCCTGTTATGTCATTGCATTTGACAGCATCTGCCGCCAATGGTTTTCTTAGTGCCGGAAAACAGAAAAGAAGAAAATGAAGCCATTAAAAATGACCACAGCCGGTGCCAGCAGTGCCGGCATCAAGGAAGAAAATCAGGACGCCTGGGTGGCGGAGATGCCAGCAAACACCCAAGTGATGAGTGACAAAGGCGCCATTCTGGCTCTGGCCGATGGCGTCAGCGCTTGCAGTGAAGCCCGCCGGGCCAGTCAGACCGCTATTTCCAGCTTTACCTCTGATTATTACAGCACCCCGGATTCCTGGACAGCCCGTCATTGTGCCGCACGAATTCTCAGTTCATTAAACCGCTGGCTTTACCAGCAGGGTCGAACGGACCCCAGGGATAAAGGCAGCTGGTGTACCACCCTTACTGCCATGATTCTGAAGTCAGCTACATTGCATCTGGTGCATACCGGGGACTCCAGAGCGTGGCGCATGAGAAATAATGAGCTGGAATGTCTGACCCGGGATCATACCGCCACCCTGGGTGGACGACAGTATCTGGCCAAGGCACTGGGCATGACACTTGATGTCGAAGTGGATTACAAATCAGAAGCATTGGATGCCGGAGATATATTACTGCTGACTACCGATGGTATTCATGATTTTCTTTCACAGAATACCATCAAAGAGTGCTTTTACCAGCAGAGATCACTGAATGAAGTTGCACAACATCTGATAGATCTGGCATTAAAAAATGGCAGCAATGACAACCTGACCTGTGTTATCGGTCGCATTGATGAAGTACCATCCGGAGATGCCTGTGAGAACCTGGAAAGGCTTTCTCAACTCAGATTGCCACCGGATCTCTACCCTGGTCAGATACTCGACGGCTATCACATTCTCGAAGAACTTCACGCCAGCAAACGCAGCCAGCTTTATCTTGCAGAAGACACTTTGTCTGAGCCAGCCGATGCCAACCATGTGGTCATCAAAACCCCTTCCATCAACTATGAGGATGACCCTGATTACCTCGAAGGTTTCATGCGTGAAGAGTGGATTGGCCGCAGGGTAAAACATCCTTCTATTATGGAAATCATGGCCCCAAGACCCGGTCGGAAGTTCCTTTACCATACCTGTGAATACATAAAGGGACAGACCCTGCGCAACTGGATGCAGGAGAATCCCAAACCGTCTCTGACCCAGGTCAGGGATATAGTTGCACAGATGATCACAGCTATTCGGGGATTGCACAGACTTCAGATTCTGCATCAGGATCTGAAGCCGGAAAATCTGATGTTTGATCAGAAAGGTCGTCTAAAACTGATTGATTTTGGATCGGCGCGAGTCGCAGGGGATTTGGAAAACCGGCAGGCTCATCAGAGTGATTTACCGCAGGGCACCAAAAACTATACGGCACCGGAATACTTTCTGGATGGTGTCATCGACGAAAGAGCGGATCAGTTTGCCATTGGCGTGATAACCTACGAATTACTGACCGGCAAACTGCCCTACGCGGAACATTCAGGCAGCAGTATCAGGGTCAGGCATTACCAGCATATGCAATACCGCCCTGCCAACCTGTCTGACTCAGCCATTCCTGCATGGATTGATTCAGCTCTGGCAAAAGCAGTGGCTGCTGACCCGGCGAAACGATATCCCGCACTGTCTGAATTTTTTCAGGATCTGAAGCAACCCAACCGTTCATTCCAAAGCCGCAGGTTCCAGCCCCTGATAGAAAGAAACCCGGTGCTTACCTGGCAGTTGATTGCACTGTTACTTTTGATTGCCAATCTGATCCAATATTTGGGCAGCTGAACGAGAGTGGATTGCAGGCACGAAATAACGGTTGTGATTGGCTAAGCAACCTGAAAATAAGGTCTGCTCCACTCGAGCCTTTTATATTGTTGGCAAATCAGGCCACTTTGCCGACAATGTCTTCCAGACTTGTAGCATTGAGTGATGCCATGTTGTATGTCCTTAAAGACAGAAATTTTGTTAGTGGCACTTAACAACCTGTTATTAATTTTCATTATGAAATCATTTATGATTTCAAACGTTAATTTTGAATACAATTTCTAATTAAAGATAAATACAAACTTTTGAGTAATGAGATATGGATGGAATAAATAACAGTAATAACAGTGTTATTTCATTGTCGCCGCTACATAATCGAACTAAAACAGAGAAAGAACCCATTGGTGTCATTATGGGTAAAAATGTCACTGTACATAACAAAAGTGAAGCTAAATTGCTTAAATTGTCCGCAGAAGCTGATGCAGGGCCATCAACGGTAGCACACGCTGCAACGTTTGAAGAAGCGACACGAACAATAGAGCGCTTCCTGAAGAACAACTCCGGCAATGAGCTACTGAGCACTCTTGGCATGACGGCAGAAGGGCGGATTGTCCTTTTGGCAGAGCAGGATGAATGTCAGCAGCCGAAACTGCGTCGGGCGCTTGAACAACAGCTTGAGGCACTGCTACCCGAAAATATAGCGAGGGCGCTCAAGGAGCGGGAGGTTGAGAACACAGTAAGCACTGAATTTAAAACACTTGTAAATTTTCGAAACCGTACCCTGCGGGACCGACAGATCCGAAACCGGCTGATGGAACTGGAGAGGCAATATACTTCTGAATTTAAAAAGCTCGATGAGCTGACCACGACCGAAATCACTGTCCTTGATGCTGCACTCACTACAGGCTCCAATGAACCGGACGAGCCTTTCGCGGAATACAGATTTAGAAACGAGTTCACCCAAGATCGCTGGAAATTTATTGATAACCGAAAATCGGGGGCCCGCTGTGTCAGGATAGATGTCGCCTCTTTTGATTCATGACTCTCAATAATTG
>NZ_JAHHPR010000133.1:0-20581 GCF_024606255.1 Endozoicomonas sp. SESOKO3 | reverse complement strand
TCAACGGTGCCAGAAATATCTTTCTTAAGTGTTTGACAAGGTAGCTTGAACCTTATCCATAACAGCGAGTGTTGCGCTCGTTGCGGATTTAATCAAGAGCAAAAACGATCTGGGCAAAAAAGACGCAGACAACACTATCTCCCAACCAGCCCATCACTACCTCTGACCATGTCAGAAGCAGTATGAAAAAGGCCAGTAAATCGCTGGCCATTTTCATACCCTAATCACTCCAAAAACATCACTGCAGCGATAGCGAGTTCAGCCCAAGCACTTTAACCGCAGTTGAGGCAACCCCCGCACCGAAATCTCTGGCAAAACGCTCAAAAGGTGTCAAACGCAGAGAAAAGTCGACAATTTCTTCCTCACCAATCACTTCACGAGCCACATAACCTGCACTGCCCAGACCATCAAGCAGACCCAGTCCTACCGCCTGCTCACCTGTCCAGACCATACCTGAAAAGATATCCTTGTTATCAGACAGTCGATCTCCACGCCCCTGCTTGACCACATTGATAAATTGATTGTGGATCGTATCCAGAGACTGCTGCCACCGCTGCGTAGCTTCAAAGTCTTGTGGCTGGAAAGGATCATTAAAGGCTTTGAATTCACCCGCAGTGTAGGTACGACGAGTCACACCCAGCTTTTTCATGGCGTCAACAAAGCCAAAGCCGGAAGAAATTACACCAATGGAACCCACCAGACTGGCTTTATCCGCATAAATCTTGTCAGCCGCCGCCGCTATGTAGTAACCACCTGAAGCACCAATATCCATGACCACTGCATAGAGAGGAGTCTGAGGATACATTTGTCTCAGACGCCTGATCTCGTCGTAAATGTAACCAGACTGAACGGGACTGCCACCAGGGCTGTTGATACGAAGAATAACACCCTTTGTGCCTTTATCTTCAAAAGCCGCGCGCAGCCCTGTAACCACTGAGTCAGCATTGACATCATCGGTGCCGATAACACCATCCAGGTCGACCAGAGCAGTGTGAGATACACTGGCTGGAGCACTGGAAAAATCCACATGCATGGCTTTATAGAAAACACCCACGGATACAAACAACCAAGCAAAGGTCAGAAGTTTGAAGAAAATCCCCCAGCGACGTGCACGGCGCTGCTCTCTCAGGGCCCCCTGAGCCAGATCCTCAATCAGCTTCCAGGCACGCCCATCTTTATCACCTGACTGTTCATAGTCATCACTCTCATTCCATGAACTACTCACTCAACTCACTCCTGTTATTTTCAATAACCTTTTCTGTTTCCCATTTGACCGGGGCACAAAACTGTTCTTTCACCGGGACTGTCAGCGTTTGCCCAACCAGTCAACCAACTCATCAAAAGAGCCCACCGTGTGCACAGGGCCATGCTCTTTGAGCCTGCATTCATCCTGCGCACCATAGCTGACCGCCACACTGTCCATGCCGGCATTGGCAGCCATGTCCAGATCAAACCCGGAATCCCCAACCATAAGCGCCTGATCTGCAGTCACACCAAACTCAGCCAGCAACTGTTCAAGCATCATCGGATGAGGTTTGGAATAAGCATCATCAGCTGTCCGGCTAGCCTCAAAATAGGGCTGGTAATCATTGGCGGCCATCGAGCGTTCCAGACCTGCTCTTTTTTTACCCGTAGCCACCGCCATTCTGACCCCAGCGCCTTTCAGACACTCCAGACCCCGGCTAACTCCGGGGAAAGGACGGGATGGCTTTTGCTCCAGCTCAAGATGAAAATCCCGGTATGCCTCACGATAAACGAGGGCCTGCTCTTCATCCAACCCGGGATAAAGTTTTGCAATTGCTTCTCCCAGACTCAGACCAATAATGCCTTTATAAGAATCATCTGCAAGAACAGGCAACGCCAAACTCTCTGCCGCCTTCACCAGAGCGGTCACAATATTGGGCACTGAGTCAATTAACGTGCCATCCCAGTCAAATACAACCAGTGAATACTCTTTTCTTTCCATCTTACCTGATCAATTTACTGCTGTTTGTCCTGATGCCCATAGCGCTGGAAAAACCGCGATCAACATCATTAAAAACATTAACCCCTGAGCGTCTCTAACACACCGCCAAGATCTTCCGGCAAAGGGGCATCAATTATTAAAGTCTGGCCGTCCGGCAGGACCAATCTGAGCCTGGCAGCGTGAAGATAAAGTCGCTTCAGCCCAAACTCTCTGAATCGTCTATTATCTTCATCTGACGTGTACTTTTCATCCCCGAGAATTGGGTACCCGGCATACAGACAATGCACCCTGATCTGGTGTGTTCTTCCGGTAACCGGACTGGCCTCTACCAAAGTGGCCATTTCACTGGCATGACTAAACCGCTCCAGGACCTTATAAAGGGTCTTTGAACGTTTACCTTCTAAATCAACCGTCACAACACGCTCTCCGGAACGAAGGGTATTTTTCAGCAAAGGCGCATTCACCAGAACCTTCCTGCTTGGCCAGCGCCCAAGGACGAGAGCGTTGTAGATTTTACTGATTTTGTCTTCCTTCAGTTGGGCATGAAGATAACGAAGCATGCTTCGTTTTTTAGCAATCATCAGACAGCCCGAGGTATCACGATCCAAACGATGGACCAGCTCCAGACTTCGCTCCTCGGGGCGAATATTTCTCAGGGTCTCAATAACACCGTGAGCAATACCGCTGCCACCATGAACAGCAATACCCGCTGGCTTATTGATGATGATCAGAGATTTGTCTTCATAAAGGATGGAGTCTTCAAGCTTCCGGGTAATGACCGCCCCCGGCGCTGCCACGGGAGCCATTTCTGAAACCCTGACAGGGGGAACCCTTAACAGATCTCCATCCTGAAGCCGGTAATCGGCGGTTACACGCTTTTTGTTTACCCTTACTTCACCCTTACGAATAATTCTGTAAACCCGGGTTTTAGGTACGCCTTTGAGAATCCGTATCAGGTAATTATCGACCCGCTGCCCGGCATCTTCGCTATCAATATTAATCATTTTTACCGCTGGGCGGGGTTCCCCGGCCTGCCGAGAGTCGTTCTGATGTCTATCCATAGTGCTATAGTATCAGCTTTCCCCCATTTGAAGCACTTACTGATTGCTGGTATAGTTGAGGCACTGCCTTGTGCATATCTGAAGAGGCAGTTCGATTTACGAAACCTGAGAGCGGCCGACAGCGGGATTGGCAAGTACAAAGAGCCATCAAGCCACTTGAAGCAGAGCCGATGACACTCAGGACAGATGAAACACCATCACGGCCCAGCCGTGTAAGATAAACAGCGCTACTCTCTGTCAAGCAGTGCACCCCCGGATTCCGGGCGTGAGGAAAACTCCGGGAAAGTTGACATTATCATCGGCCTATTTTTTTATCGAGCCAATCGCTATCGATAAACGCCGAAAACTCCCGGCAAGACTGAATTCCCCGCCCAGGGTGGCCCGTCTGGATCAAGACCTGGTCACCAGTTTGATGCTATATCGTTACAAAGCAGGTTAAAGAAGTACTGGGAAGTAACTCTGATAGCACAGATTATAAACCGGCAGTTCCGCATCAGTGACGGACCGGAAAACAAGAAAACGGGCAGTGCCGGCTTGAGAGGCTAGCCTCTGAATTTATTCGGTACTCTATGAAGAGAATGTTAATCAATGCAACTCAGTCTGAAGAGTTGCGCGTTGCACTGGTTGATGGCCAGCGACTATACGATCTGGACATTGAGTCCGGCGCTCGTAAACAGAAAAAAGCTAATATCTACAAAGGAAAAATCACCCGGGTTGAGCCCAGCCTGGAGGCTGCTTTTGTCGATTTTGGCGCTGAACGTCACGGATTCCTCCCCCTGAAAGAGATATCCCGGGAATACTTCAGCTCCCCCCACCAAGGTGGTCGCCCCAATATCAGGGACGTCATCAGGGAAGGGCAGGAAGTCATTGTTCAGGTTGATAAGGAAGAGCGTGGTAACAAAGGTGCGGCTCTCACGACACTAGTCAGCCTGGCAGGTCGTTACCTTGTTCTGATGCCGAACAACCCCAGAGCCGGCGGTATTTCCCGTCGCATTGAAGGTAATGAGCGGGCTGAGCTCCGTGAAATTCTCAGCAACCTCAATACCCCTTCCGAAATGGGTGTTATTGTGCGCACCGCGGGCCTCGGTTGCTCCAGAGAAGAGCTGCAATGGGACCTCGACTACCTGCTTCAACTCTGGAGTTCCATCAAAGATGCAGCGCAAAAGCCTGCACCCATGCTGATTTATCAGGAAAGCAACGTTATTATTCGTGCGATCCGAGATTATCTGCGTCAGGACATTGGCGAAGTACTGATCGACAAAACCAGCGTATTTGACGAAGCCCTGGATTTCATCAGGCGCGTGATGCCTCAATATCAGCACAAGGTCAAGCTGTATAAAGACAGCATTCCACTGTTCAACCGCTTCCAGATCGAATCCCAGATTGAAACAGCCTTCCAGCGCGAAGTTAAGCTACCTTCCGGTGGTTCTATTGTCATTGACCCCACTGAAGCCCTGGTTTCCATTGACATTAACTCCGCCCGTGCAACCCGTGGTGGCGATATCGAAGAAACCGCACTGAACACCAACCTGGAAGCGGCCGATGAAATTGCCCGGCAGCTCAGACTCCGTGATATCGGCGGTCTGATTGTGATCGACTTCATCGACATGAGCCACAACCGCAATCAGCGCGAAGTCGAGAACCGCATCCGTCAGGCTCTATCCATGGATCGCGCGCGCGTCCAGACCGGACGAATTTCTCTATTCGGGCTGCTGGAAATGTCACGTCAGCGTCTGCGCCCTTCACTGGGTGAAACCAGCGGCGTAGTCTGCCCAAGATGTTCTGGTCAGGGTACTATCCGTGACATTGAATCTCTGGCTTTATCCATCCTACGTTTAATGGAAGAAGAAGCCCTGAAAGACAAGACTTCTGAAATCCGTGCCCAGGTACCAGTCGCTGTAGCTGCATTCCTGTTAAATGAGAAACGGCAGACCATCGCCAAGATTGAGAAACGTCACAGGATCCGCATTGTTGCGATTCCCAACCCTAATCTCGAAACGCCTCATTACGACGTACAGCGCCTAAGAGATGACCACGTACTGGAAGGCTCTGAGAGCAGCTACGAAATCATCTCTGCCGAAGAACCACAGGAAGAAAAAGCGGCTTCTTCCCAGACCAAAGCTACACCCCGGCAGGAAGCGGCAGTCAAGAACGTAGCTCCGACTCAACCTGCGCCGGCTCAGGCTGAAAAACAAGGCCTGCTTAAATCTTTTGTCAAAGCGATTGGCGGCCTCTTCGCAGCTGAAGAAACCCCTGAAAAGCCTGCCCAGACTGAAACTCACAAACCTGCTCGTCAGCCAAGAGATCGCAATAGTCAACAACGCGACTCTCAACAACGGGATCATCGTGGCCAGCGCCAGCAACGCACTAAGCCACAGCACCACAAAGAGCAGCCTGATGGTCGCCAAGCTCGCCACGAGCGCCGTCGCAGTGGTCGCCAGCAGGACGAGAGAAAAGACAACACGTCCCGGCAGGAACGCAATATTCGCCAGCAGCCGGAAGAGCGTAGCTCTCGTCGCCTGCAACAAGAAAGAAGAGATCGTCGTGAGCCTTTAACAGAACCGAAACATCAGGACCAGACCACTTCTGAACAGCAGGAAGATAACCGTCGTCGCCGTCGCCCCGGCACTGCACATCGCAGAAGAAACAACCGCCCCTCCCAGAGAGATCGAAGCCAACTGGAACAACCTGTACTGCCTTCACTCTCAAAGCCTGAAGAAAGCAGGACAGATGACCCGGCACACCCTGCGGCCACCCGGGCACCTGCGGCTATTAATGCGCCTGCGGCTGTTAAAGAGCCTTTAGAACAAGCTCCTCAAAGGCAGAGAAATAAACCAGCTCTCCAACAGGGAGTAAAAACGCCGCAGGAAGCTTCGGCTGAAAACACGGTTACCAGAGAATCCAGGCAGCAAGTTACCCACCAGCCAGAAACGGTCGAGGTAGTTGCCGAAGCGCCAGCAATCAGACAGACTGAAGAAGCTGTCAGCAAGCCAGCTCCTGCCACTGAGCAGAAGCCTCACGCTGAAGACGTCCGTCATAAAGCAGATGCTACGCAGCCGGTTACAGAAGGACTTAAAACCACCACACCTCGAATGACTGAAATGGCCAAGGCAGTGGCCGCCAATAGCCACAGAGAAGCAACTCCTCTTCAGCAGCCGAATATTCCGGTTCAGCCAGGTGCTGAACCCAGAGCTGCAAAAGCAGAAGAATCTGCCAAGCCTGCCGCTGTGGGGACTGAGACCACCATGGCAGCTGCTCCAGCAGAGACAGAAACACCCTCTCCGGCACAATCGACTGAAGCCGCACCTCAAAACCAGGAAGCCCCTGAGGCGGTCAAGCCTGATGCTTTAGCTGAGCCAACCTCGAATATTGTTGAGTTCAGCAAGAAGGAAGAGCCTGCCCCGCGCCGCAGACGCAGCCGCGCTCACAACGACCCTCGTATGAAGCGTCGCCAGGAGCAACAGCGAGCTACAGCAGCTACTCAGCAGTCTGAAAACAAACCATCTGAAGACCAAAAATCCGCTGTCTCTGCATCACAGGAAAACTAATAATCCAGCCCGGTGAGCCATCACCGGGCTTAGTTGTTTCGAAGAGAGTCCATCGTTGTAGACCTGTCAGACTACATCGACTCTTATAAAAAAAAGGAGAGGTAATACCTCTCCTTTTTTTAACAACGATAATTGCTAGTCGCAAATCACCAACTCTATCGCCGAATTTGCTATAACCTCCTCGAGTGGCTCAGGTGGCTCAACATCCGTGAATAAGACATCAATCTGCTCAAGATGCCCCAACCTGACCATGGCACTCCGTCCGTATTTACTATGGTCTGCCGCCAGAAAACAGTGTTTGGCATTACCAATCATGGCCTGTGCGACCCTAACCTCATGATAATCGAAGTCCATCAGGGCTCCGTCCATATCGATACCACTGATCCCCATAACAGCATAATCTACTCTGAATTGTTCAATAAAATCCCGAGTTGCCTGACCGACAATACCACCATCACGATTTCGAACTTCCCCCCCTGCAATCACAACGGTAAAGTCTTCACGCTGTAAAAGAATTGAAGCCACATGAAGGTTATTGGTTACGACTCTTAACGCCCTGTGATTAAGCAATGCCCTGGCAACCGCTTCAGTTGAAGTGCCGATATTGATAAACAGCGATGCACCATCAGGTATTCTCTTGACCAGCTCTGCTGCAATGCGATCCTTTTCTTCACTCAGGCTCATCTTTCGCTCAGAATAAGCAGTATTAACAGTACTACTGGACGGCAGACCTGCCCCACCATGATGCCGTGAGATCAGTTTTTTTTTGTCCAACTCATTGAGATCTCTGCGAATCGTCTGGGCAGCCACTTTAAAGTGTTGCACCAATTCATCTGTCGTCATAAAGCCATGCTGACGAATTAAATCAACAATCAATTCCTGACGATGGGTCTGAGGTATAGAAGACACAGCGGCTGTCTTGGCAGTCATCCGAAAACTCTTATCGGCTAAAAACACCCTGTCCCTGAAAGTAACAGAGTGTCAATCCATGAAGATGGTCCAGTCAATACCGTCAGCATACCAACTTACAATGCCTATAGCGAAGATAATTCGAAAGCCTGTTTTGATTGCACTTACAGTCTGGCCAACAAAGCATCATCCAGGTTGTAAATGTCCGGCCTGAATCGAACACGGCCACTGCTATCTGGCCAGGCTGTGAAGTAAACAAAATAGAGTGGAACGGGTTTTCTGAGTTTTAACTTACCTGTCTCCGTGGTGGCCTGCAACGTCCTTACTTCATTTTCCATTCCCTGACTTTTAAGAATATTACCGATTAAATGCTCAATATTCTCAACCCGGGTGCAACCGGAACTGAAGGTTCTGACAGACTGCCTGAAAAGATCTGGCTTGTCAGTATCGTGCAGATAGACACTGTAGGCATTGGGAGAGTCCAACTTATACTTACCCAATGGATTCACCTTCCCCGGCTTCTGCTCCAAACGATAGGGAAAGCCCCTCTGACTGTATTTGTTCCAGTTGATAGTATCAGGATCCAGCTCTCTTGCACTTGATTTCCAGCTCTCATAAACAGAAAAACCCTCACGTTTCAGGAATGCAGGATCTTTCTGAGCCCTTCTCAATAACGAAGTTGAGGAAATAGAAGATGGTACTCGCCAGTAAGGATTGACTGTAATACTCTCTATACTTTCCTGAAAAATCGGAGTCTGGCGAGAAGGCTTGCCAACGATGGCCCGATAGAGCCTCTGTTTTTCTCTACCCGTCACCCAGGCCACATTAAAACCAGCAATATCCACCAGCACATGAGGATAAGGCAATGATCTGGGCATCCACCTCATTCGCTCCATATTCACCTTCAGGACTTTGATTCTTTCAAGGGTTAATGCAACCAGAGCCTGACGAGTGCGCTGACCAATATACCCGTCCGCACGAATCCTATATTGCTTTTGTAAATTCTTGATCACTGACGTGTGGGATCGACTGAACTGCCCTGCTGGCAAACGATCGGCCAGATCCAGATCAATCAACCATCGGTTCAGAGTCAAAATGGAAGGATGACGATCTCCTTCTTGCAGCACCCTATCCGCCGGAAAGTGATCAATGGCTTTTTCCAGATGAGTATTCAATCGTTGCAGTGTTTTCTTGAACAACTCATATTGCGGCAGCCTGGGCTCAATCAAATCAAGCGAGTTGGAGTCCATATGCTCCTGTAATACAGGCAAGGCAGCTGTGTCTGCAATCCTCCATCCGGGCTGATAAACTCTTCTGTCCAGTCGCCCGGTATCCAGATAAGCCGCAAATTCGGAAGCTACTTTTCGAACATTCTGCTCAGAGGGATCAGTCGCCAACTGCAGCCACTGACTCTGAGGGAACTCAATACCGTGCTGGGGCGCTGTCGACATCCAACTGATCAACTGCTGACTGGAAGCAGCTTCTGAATGGCCTTCACTCTTGATTCGGACACCGGGCTCTGAGAAGGCGGAAGGGGCTGACAGCCAATCTTCCGCGGACACGCTTGTAACCAATAGGCTCACAAACAGGTATGGCACCAATAATGACAGAACACTGCGCATGAAAACTCCATTTACAGTACAAGCCTCACTGCATCACAGGCTTTCATCGAACAGAAAAAATCTCGTACTTACTTAAGAGTAGACAGCCCGGAAACGGTGTTTTCTTCACCACAAGAAGGGAAAAAGATTGCCAGAAAACTGGCACTGGTTTTTGAGAGAACAGAATAAAAATCAATAGACTCTTGGTTCCATCTCAAGCTCGACACCGAACTGATCATGAACAACAGCCCGGATGTGTCTGGCCAGCCTCAGCAAATCATCAGGCTCTGCCCCGCCATGATTGACCAGTACCAGAGCCTGCTTGTGATAAGTGCCAACCGATCCCTGACGAAAACCCTTGAGGCCTGCCCGATCAATCAGCCAGCCAGCGGCCAGCTTCCAACGCCCTTCAAAGGGATAGGCCACGATGTCAGGGTAATCTGTCTGCACCCTCTTCAAAAGCGCTTCATCCACCAGAGGGTTTTTAAAAAAGCTACCGGCATTACCCAGTTCTGATGGGTCAGGCAACTTTTCTCTGCGAATATCACAGACCACGTCACTGATCGCAAAGGCATCAGGATGCTTGTTTGAGCGCCGCTCTACTTCCTGCTGCAAATGGCCATAAGAGAGTCTGGGCAACCAGTTGGCATCCAGAGCAAACGTAACAGAAGTGATAATAAAATGGTCACGAGCCGACTGTTTGAAGATCGAGTCACGATAGCCAAACTGGCAATCCTCAAGAGAAAAGCATTTCAGTTCTCCAGACTGAATATCCAGCGCTTCCAGACTCTGGAAGTAATCTTTGATTTCAACACCATAAGCACCAATATTCTGAATCGGCGCTGCACCCACATTCCCCGGAATCAGGGAGAGATTCTCAAGCCCAAATGCCCGTTTACCCAAAGTCCAGCGGACAAACCCATGCCAGTTCTCACCCGCTCCCGCAGTCACACTGACACATCCAGCCTCTCGGGAAATGATCTTTTTACCAAGGATATTGACATGAATAAACAAAGCTTCCTGATCACTACTTAACACCAGATTACTGCCTCCCCCCAGAGGAACAACGGGCAGTTTTTTCAGAGTGGCAAAAGCGATGGCCTCATGAAGGTCCCCGATCGAGCCTACCTCAGCAAAATAGCGAGCATTGACCCTGAAACCAAAGGTATTCAGGGCTTCGAGGGAATAGTTTTCAAGAATTCTCATCAGGAAATATCGGCCAGCCTGTTTTCCACGAGCCCCCTGATCACTTTAAGATCAGCTTCCGTATCCACCCCATGGGGAGGCGTCTCCATGGCGTCAGCCACGTGAATACGATGGCCATTCCAGAGCAGTCTCAACTGTTCGAGAGACTCAACGGACTCAACCGGACTCTGTTCCCATTGCACATACTGATTCAGCAGACTGACACGATACGCATAGATACCAATGTGGCGTCTGTAAATATCCACTGTGGGCAGTGAGCTGCCATTCTCGGCAAACTCATCTCTGGCCCAGGGCACAGGAGCGCGACTGAAGTAAAGGGCAAACCCTTCACGATCAGTCACTACTTTGACCACATTGGGATTAAACAGATCGGCTCGATTCCGCACAGGCTCGGAAAGTGTTGCAGCACCCGCTGTCTCAGTCTTTATCAGATTATTAGCCACCTGATCGATGACTTTTGCCGGAATCAGTGGCTCATCACCCTGCACATTAACAATCACTTCGTTGTCACCCATTTCATAGAGACGAGTGACCTCCTGAAGACGATCGGTTCCTGAAGGATGGCCGGCCAGCGTCATGCAAGCCTCGGCATCGAACTTTTCAACGGCATTGATGATACGCTCATCATCAGTCGCGATAATGACACGAGTGGCCTGACTCTCACAGGCTCGCTCATAGACGTGCTGAATCATAGGCTTACCGCAGATATCAATCAGTGGCTTGCCGGGCAGACGACTGGAACTGAATCGGGCAGGAATAACAACTGTAAACGGAGCAGTGGAAGCACTCATCATGCAGATGTATCCTCTTGGGAAGATGCCGCCTCGCCGCCCTCCAGCCGCTCATCAGCAGTCAGGGTACGAGCTTCGTTTTCCAGCATGACAGGAATACCATCACGAATGGGATAGGCCATGCCGCAGGGTCGACAAATCAGCTCAGCCGCTGATTTGTCGTATTTCAGATTGCCCTTGCAGAGGGGACAGGCCAGAATCTCAAACAGCTTCTTGTCCATGGGTATCCTTATCAGACCGACTCTGCGGCCCATTAGTTTCAATCAGTGTCAGAATGCGTTCAAAAACCGTCTCAGGCACTCTGGCCCGAACCGGCAGAAACCAGAAACGGGATTCTGCGAAAGCAGAGCATTTTACTGCATCCTTGGCCGTCATGATAACGGGCAGATTGTCCCGAAACTGAAAATCTTCTTTCCTGAACCCATAATGATCGGGAAAAGGATGGGGAATCACCTCATATCCCAGTTTTTCCAGCGTTCTGAAAAAGCGCTCCGGATTCCCTATACCTGCCACTGCATGAACTTTACCGGAGACAGGCGGCTGATCCGTATTCTTCCCATTGACAGGCCTGAGTGCATCAGGCTCAAGGAAAAAACAGTCAAAGTGACAATCAACCACACCGGAGGGCTTACCATTGATCACAACCTGATCGACTTCCCTGAGCCTGCCGGGTGGCTCCCTGAGGGGCCCGGCAGGCAAGTTGAGACCATTACCCAGCATTCTCTGGCCATCCAACACCACCAATTCAACGTGACGATCCAGATTATAGTGTTGAAGACCATCATCAGCGATCACCAGATTACAATTTTTCTGCTCAATCAGTGCTTTTGCTGCTGAAACCCGATCCGGATCCACCATGATCGGGACATTCAGCTGCTGAGCCAGCATTACAGGCTCATCCCCAACCAGTGCAGGATCGGACTCAGGCAAAACTTCTGCGGGTAATTGAATGCTTTTGTCGGCTCCAAAGCCGCGACTGGCGACCCCTGGCTTAAATCCCTGCCGGATTAATCTTGCTACCAAACTGGCTACAAAAGGCGTCTTACCCGTACCCCCTACCGTAATATTGCCAACAATAATGACGGGAACAGGCGACCGCCAGCGCTCGGAGTGTTCCAGCTTCATCCGGCGATTTCGGGCTATCCGGGCGTATAAAAAAGACAATGGAAGCAACAGTCGGGTCCAGAACCCGCGGCCGTACCATGAGTTGAGAACCGAGTCACTGATTACTGCCTGCCAACGACGAGATTCTTTGTTTTCCATGAGGAGTCAGTCACTCTTAACTAAAAAATGCAAACGCAGCCTGTGAAGACTGCGCTTGTATCAGAGGCCACGGGCCTTTCTGGCTCATTCACCGTTACTGCTCTGATTCTACCGGTTTTCGAGTTGTCATGCTGAGGTTTGCAAAACCCAGCTGTCCGGCAGCGTCCATGGCGGTTACCACTGACTGATAAGGCGTATTGGCGTCTGCCGTGATAGTAAGAGGCAGGTTGGAGTCTCCTTCACTGACTTTTGCCAAGGCATTTTTCAGTGTATCCAGACTGCTGTTCACGAGAGACCGACCGTTCACAGCATAATAACCTTCACGGCTGATGGTAATTTCCACCCGAGTCTTCTCAACAGCTGCTCTTTGCTCACCACTGGCCTCCGGTAAATCAATGGCCAACTGAGTCTCCTTGGTGAAGGTCGTCGAAACCATAAAGAAAATCAGCAATAAAAAGACCACATCAATCAGTGGTGTCAGGTTGAGCGAGACCTCTTCCCGGGACTGGCGACGAAATTTCATCACTTGCCCTCGCGGTCTTTTAGCTTTCGCTCTCCCTGAAGCACTTCCACCAACTTGGTGGCTTCCTGCTCCATGGTGACAACCAACTCATCCACACGGCGGGTAAAATAACGGTGAAAGATCAGGCTGGGAATCGCCACGGTCAGGCCAGCTGCAGTGGTAATCAGAGCTTTGGAGATCCCCCCTGCCAGCACGCCGGCATTACCTGTGCCTTCCAGCATGATCACGGTAAACACATCAATCATACCAATCACTGTACCCAACAGGCCCAGCAAAGGCGCAATGGCAGCAACCGTTCCCAAAGTATTAAGATAACGCTCCAGTTCATGAATAACCCTGCCAGCCTGCTCCTCAATACTTTCTTTCATGATATCGCGGCCATACCGGGCGTTACTAATGCCTGCCGCAAGGATTTCACCCAACGGAGACCCGCTCCTCAAGCCACTGACTTTCTTGCTGTCCAGGTCATTATTCTTGATCCACTTCCAGACCTGAGACAGAGTATTTCTAGGTGCAATGCGCGACGGCCTGAGCGTCCATAGACGTTCAAAAATAATTGCCATGGCAATGACAGAACTCAGCAGGATTGGCAGCATCAGCCAACCACCGGATTTCACCAATTCGAACACAGCCCATTCCCTTCCAGAAGCCTGTTTAATGAAAAGACTCTACCATAGAGCATCAGCTCAAAACCACGAACACATGCGTATCAGCCGCAATATTGCCAACAATATGGCTGCAACGATTGAACTGTAGCTCTACACTCAGCGCCACCAATATCTGGCACTTTGAATTTTGTACTTTTTCACTGCCTCCGGGCCCCTCCCCATGACAAAACTAAGCGTTCCTGAAGTAGCCGTGTTGTAGAGAGTTGCCCCGAGTCGCTCAACCCGATTCAGGGTCTCCTCCGCCGGATGTCCATATGGATTTCGATAACCCGAGGACACCAGCACCTGTGATGGATTGACCAGAGACAAAAACGCTTGCGAACCTGAAAAGCGGCTACCATGATGTGGAAGCAGTAGGTAGTCAGCCTCAAGACTTTCAAACTGATTGATTAGATGAGACTCGGTTTTTTTACCAATATCACCGGTTAAGAGCAGCTTTTCATTACCTGCTGTCACTCTCAACACACAGGATCGCTCGTTGTCAGAAACCGATAACCGGCTGCCCGACAAAACCTCGAACTCTACTCCGTCCCATTGCCATTTCATTCCAGGCAGACAGGGACTCATTGCCCCCTCAAACCCGGTAACTGCAGAGCCCGACATAATTTCTGCTTCTGGGTACCGTTGATGAATCAATTCAAGCCCACCCGAATGATCGTTATCCCCGTGAGAAATTATGACACGGTCTACCCGGTCAATTCCAAGGCGGCTGAGATACGGAACAATGATACCATCCACCGAGTTGAAACGGCCTCTGGAAGCCACTCCGGTATCATACAACAGTATGTTCTGACGAGTTTGCAAGAGCACTGCAACCCCCTGCCCCACATCCAGTACAGCCACTTTCACCTCTCCTGCTGCCGGGTGATCCTTGTCAGGAAAAAAAAGAGGCAGCAGAAAAAAGGGGAAAAGTACTCTTAACCCAAGCCCCCTGGGTGTAGCCAGAACCAATACAGCTCCAGCAATCAGGACAACTTGTACCAGTCCTATGCTAACAACAGGCATGAAAGCAGGCACTGATGAGACGGTGGCCAGCCCCACATCCCAAAACCTGAAAGCGTCATCCAGAAAATGAAGAATACCGATAGAGACCGAAAAGAAAAACGGCTGCAATGCCAGCGCAAGAAAAGCAGCAGGTACGACCAGTAGCCCCATGACAGGAATCGCAACAAGATTAATCAGGGGCGAAAACAGGGATACCGATTGCTGATTGAACAACAACATGGGAGCCAACATCAGGAAAACCAGCCATTGAGGTCTAAGCCAGAGCCTCGTCCTGCCTCCCATGTTGATATCGGCATTCATAAAAATCCTGCCACAGCAACCGTAGAGCAAAATGCCTACCGCCGAAAAGGAATACCAGAAACCGGCACTGGTTATTGCCAAAGGCTCGATGGACAGAACGACACAAAGCGCCAGCAGGAACAAAGTCGTGGGCCTGGCTTTAATACCCAGCAAAGGACCCGATAATGCCAGACCGGTCATCACCAGTGCTCTTTGAACCGGCACCGTAAAGCCGGCCATGAAGGCATAGATCAGGGCAAACAATAAACCGGCCCCGGCAGCATATCGGGGCAAGGTCATCTTCCTGAGAGGAAGAGCGCCTGTTCGGGCCAGCATCATCGTTAGCCAGTAACCGACTGCCGCCATGAGACCTATATGCAGACCCGAAATCACCATTAAATGAGTCGTACCGGTCTGATTCAACGATTCCCATTGTTGCTGAGAGATTCCCGACTTATCACCTATTAACAAGGCTGATAACAAGGCGGCAGAATTTTTGCTGCAATGTTCATAGAGCCACTGTCGTACCGCACTTCTATATCGACTTCTGAAAAAAACCATATCATCTGAAGTCGCTATTTTTTCACCTGACTTAACATAACCCGTTGCCTGTATATTCTCTCTGGCCGCCCAGGCCTCTCTGTCAAAAGCCCCCGGACTGCGATTGCCCCGAGGGTGCTTAATCCGTACCTGTAACTGCCACAAGTCTCCAGCCTGAATTTCAGGTGCCTGATACCAACTAAGTCGAATCTTTTTAAGATGCTCAGCAGTCTTCCCTTCCACGGTTTTCACAGTAAAATCAAAGCGGGTGAGGTGCAGGTGATAAGCAGGCATATCAGAGATGAATCCTGTTACTGTCATCGCTCTGCTTTCTTGCTCTCTGTTTATCCAGCTCTTCTTCAACCCATCAGCATGTAAAAACCCTGTAAAGATTCCGATCAATCCCAACCCCAGATAAAGAAGGATCAACACCGAAAAACCCTTAGGGAAGTCATTGCCACCCGTTACAATGCTCTGGCAAGCCACAGCCTCTTTGATGACATGCAGCAGTCCTATCACAATAAACACCAGGGCCAAAACGCCGATAAACCAAATAGACATATCGCCTGGTATTGCCGGAAAAAGAACCGTCAGCACTATTCCCGATAAATAGCTACAGTAAGCTGTGGGAAGACGGATAGTGTGTTTCATTTAATCAGTGCATAATGTCGAGTTTTTTTACAGAGAGCGCACAGGTCAGACCCAATATGAGTTTGGCGCACGTATCAGGCTCTCAGCATAGTCATCAAGATTGGATTATGCTGGGGGGTATCACTGTTAGATGGCATAACGTCAAACGGTTCTGCAAGGCAATGAGAGGGTGAGTGATTAATGCTCACAAAACTGCCTGATCAAAACAACCGGGGACAACCGAGCCTCAGGGAGTGAGTCTTTGCATTCGATTCACTGCTTTTGGAACGATTTGTCCACACTGCAGACTGGAAATCAGTCTCAGATCAAAGAAAGAGTATATTTAAGGGACATGGCGAGGAAACTGATACAACGCTATCTGCCGGATCCGGGAACCATCAAGGGCAACCGCCATCTGCGATTTCTGGGCAGCGCTATTCACGATGCCAACCTCTGGCACCTGAATCGACGTTCAGCAGCCAGTGCTTTTTTCGTGGGCGTGTTCTGTGCTTTTATACCCATGCCCTTCCAGATGGTTGTGGCTGCTGCCATGGCCGTCATATTCCGCTGCAACCTGCCCCTTTCGGTAGCCCTGGTCTGGATCACCAACCCGGTCACCATGCCAGCCATCTTTTATTTCACTTATAAGGTGGGATGCCACATCCTGGATGTTCCCATCAGTGAAACGTCCTTCGAACTCTCTTTACATGGCGTGGGTGTCGGGCTGGCCAAAATCTGGAAACCCCTCTATCTTGGCTCATTAATTACCGGTGTTATTCTTGGTTTTCTTGGCTACCTGCTGATCAGGCTCTATTGGCGCTGGAATGTCGTTCATCAGTGGCGTCAGCGGCGCAAACGTATAATATGCAAAAAACCATAGACTCACCCATGTCTTGCGTCCCTTCATGGCAAGTATTCCAGTCGGGTCATAAACGAATGAATTTCACGGAAAATGCGACATTTTCATTCTATTGCTATGGACATGAGATCACGGTCTTCCTATAGTTAGCGACATGAGTTAAGGCACTCACCATTTGAAAAACTCTTTTTGACTCCTCGGTAATCCAAATACTGCCATGCAAAGAAGCTTCCAAAAGCGCAAGCCAAAACTGGAAGGTCGCGGTGTTCTTGAGAACATCAGCACCGAAGGCCCACACAGTGACTGGCTGGGTATGCCAGATTATTATATCCATACACTGACCATATCTGATGACGAATATAAATATCTCTCCGCCGACAAGATTCTGGAGGTTGCTGTGGGTGATACGGTCGTTTTCCGCTATAAAGAACAGAGCAATGAGAAGCGTATCGACAAACGCTCGTTGGGTATCTACATTGACCCGAGTCAGTATATGAACAACAGCTAATTCATACTTTCTGAGCTGCACTTCTATGGGAGTGCAGCCAGCCTTTGTACCTTTTCCATCAGATCAGGTGGGCTGGCCTTATCAGCAAGTTCCTTAGTGATTGACCCGATGAAAATATATGCTTCGCAACTCTTTTTTCCATTGTTCATAAACAACGGATATTGGCAAAAAGCAAAAAACATCAAATACCTCGCCATACCGACCAGAGTGCAATGACTAACGCTCTTAAAATTGATGAAACTCACGCAGAAAGCTCTTTCTGTCGTGCATAAATTTCCGATGTTCCGGGTGACTCAGTGATCGCCTCTTTTCAGTGAATGCAGGGGCAATGAAACCCCAATTTGAATTTCGAGCAAAGTACACGACTACATCGACATTACTTTCTGACCACTGATTATGTACAATGTGGTCGTCACTGGAGGCTTCGACGGTTTTGACCTGTATTCTGTAATAGCTGGGCCCATCAGAAATTAATATGTCCGTTTGGTGTCCATGATCCAGAATAGGCAGAAAAACCTGCCAACCATCCTGCATCAACCAACTGACAACGATACTTTCATAGGACGTATTTTTTAATGCCTGATGCGTGCTGGCTTTGGTCTGAGTCATTCTTCTTGGCATTGCTTTTCCTTTAGATTTTTGAATCACATACGCTAAGTCATAGATTGCTCTAAAACAGTACCTTTCGTCTGCCAATTTATCCAATACAAACCGATCAAAAACCTCTAAACGGAAAACAAAAATAACGTACTTTTTAAAAATCGAAGTGGAGAAAACAGTGCATTGGCACACCCGGAAATCCACCTTGTACGCAGGGCTGCAATAGCAAATGACCGCTCAGCCAAGCAAACTTGTCGTCACTGAGACCTTGGCTTCCAGAGAGTTTGCCACCATCGTTATTGATAGCCATCAATAGCGCCATGCTTATTCAACGTAAGGGTATGCAAGCGACATTCGGTGATTGGAAAGCTTTATAGTCACCCTGGATTGCCATGAAGGGTCATACCTCTCCACAATACCGCGCACTTTCAGATAATTCTTGTGATCCGCTGCTATGAATTCACCGTTGATCTCTCCGCTTAACCTCTTCCCGTGTAGATTGATGTTCTGAAACCAAAAGCTGAAATGGTAGCCATTGCATAGGTTGGCTAAATCCTCTGAGTTGCCATAGGGATTAACCAAATAGTACTCTTCTCTGCCGTCAGGTTTGAGTTGCAGGGTCAGGACCATAAGTCCACCAGGATTGACATGCAATTTCAGCATCAATTTGTTGATACTGATGTTATATAATTTGGCCATATATTGAGCATCAAGCCTATAGGTTCCTGCAGGAATGGCACACGAAGTAATTGCACGTCCGAACACATGCGGTTGGGGCATTGCGTCGTACTTAGGATAAGGAGGGAACTCAAAGCCAATTGCAAAAACCAGCTGTGGAATAGCCACTAGGCTGTACCAGTATTTTTTCATGATGTATTACCCTATCGTCAGGAATCTAAGCGTTAAAGCTAACTGATGAGATTCTTCAGGATAGACGAAAGCCAGGATCTATTGTGCATCCACAGGATGGTTAAGATTGTTACGGCAAAGTACCACCCAAGTTATAGCTGATGGTTGTCCTCGACTCCGATTGGCTCCTGCCGACTCCTCTTAACCTACCAACTTCCTGTAGACAGCACTTATTGCCCTGCAGCTCTTTCGTTATTCTCAATTTCCATGCAGCCATCAAAGTAGCACGCAAAATATAAATACATTGTTAATCGTGCAACTGAATCAGAGTTGACATAAAAAATCTGAGTGCAGTTGATAATTGACTCCTAAACGCGCAAAGATACTGATCTCGGATTTTTTCCGTCAACCAGTGCCAAGCCCGAATTTCACCCTGGTGCTGGCATTATTCTGTGCTGCTGAATACCCACATTAGCTAGCGGTTCGCAAGGACCCTTCGCCTTTCAGAAAGCCACTTATGACGAGGCTTTCAGAGTATCAAGCTGATGATAATAAACTTTTCTAAGCAGGGGTAAAATGCCACCTTCACGACAATAGATGTTTAATTGCATCCTATCCCTTAAAATTCCCGTACATCTACCTTGAATAAAAAAAAGGGTGATTATTTATGAAACTCTTTACCTGTCTGGCCCTGCTTGCACTGGTCTCAGGCTGCACAGGAATTCCTGAACACGTAAAACCAGTAACACCTTTTGACATTGAAAGGTATATGGGCAAGTGGTACGAAATTGCCCGACTGGATCACTCCTTCGAGCGAGGCCTGAGTCAGGTCACTGCTGAGTACACCTTACAACTGGACGGTACCGTAAAAGTGACCAACTCTGGCTACTCTGAAAAAGACGATGAATACCGTCGGGCAAGAGGCACAGCAAAGTTCGCTCGACAAAGTGGTGAGGGCTATTTAAAAGTCTCTTTCTTTGGCCCCTTTTATGGCTCTTATGTTATCTTCGAACTGGACCAGAAGAGTTACCAGTACGCCTTTGTTAGCGGTTTTAATAGGGGTTATCTATGGTTTCTGTCCCGAACCCCTGAAATAAGCCAGGAGTTAAAAGAACGGTTTATCCAACAATCCGATAAGCTTGGATTTGACACTGACCAGTTAATCTGGGTCAAACAGTGACAGTCAGAAACTGCATTGCAAGGGCTTGCGAATGCTCCTTACAACTTTCTCAATTTCTCGGCTGGAAATGTAACCACGTATCTCAGCCAACCCTCACCCAGCGCCCGGAATTCAACGACAATGGATTATCTCTCCATGTTCAACAGACTGGACGATCCAAGCCGAATGGCAAGATATTTCGATGCAAAGGGAGCTGCGTTAGCAGCTGCACCGTCCATATCATCCAGTTGGCCAGTGTCGCACGACTGATGTCGACATTCAACCGTTTAAGGATGGATACCTGGCCGTATCGGTATAGAGGCAGCCGTACTTCGGACGAAGTTCAATAACCCTGCCTCTTCGTGCCGGAACAATATCCAGTTTTTCGCCGGCTTCTTCGCCAAGAACATGGAGTTCACCACCACAACGTCATACTGTTTATTTTCTTCGGGAATACCACCGAGGCCGCCTCCAAAAGCGGACCGATTAAAGGCACTCTCATGTTGTGATGATTTAATATCAACGTCCAACGCTTGACAACCAATATAACGAACACGAAATCATTATTTTAACAAGCATATTGTTATACTCTAAAGATTTATTAAAAGGGTCAGCT
>NZ_JAHHPR010000132.1:0-1062 GCF_024606255.1 Endozoicomonas sp. SESOKO3 | reverse complement strand
TGTTCATAAAGCCTGGTTTCAGGCAGTGGCCCATTATTATGGTATTGATCAATCCTGTCAATCAGTCTCGGCAAGGATTTTATTCCCTTTTCCGCCTCACTGAGCATCGTGTTTACGTTCTCAGACCTGAGAACAGCATAGAGAATTTTACCCCTTATGCTTTCTCTTTCCGGACGGCTGAAACCCGGAATAACCCCTTCAGCCACATCAATTACCAGACGTTTTCTATCCTTTTTAGTCAGCTCCCCGCTCTCAAGAGCCTTCATCACCTGGTCATGCAACAAAACCTCTGCTTCACGCTCCCGGGCTCTTTGCGCTTTCGCGCCGTGAGTGGGAGAAAGAAAGGCAAACAGCCTTTTGAAGATGTTTCCACGGGGTTTGACACTGACGACCTTTCTCCCCCTGAAAGTAGCCGAAGTGTCTTGCTCTGGTGCCCCCGAATCGCTAATCAATTCAAGCCGACCCGTTTTTCCTTTCCTGCAAAACTTCTCAAGCTTCTCAACATTGTCCAATAAATCAGCGAACTGAGAACTCGCTGGTGTTGGGGCTCCTGCGCCTCCAATGCTCATAGCTATAGGCCTCCCTGCCTTAGTCATTTACAAAATAGAACGATAAACAAGTGCTTTCGTTATTGATCAATGCAACCGTCAAACTCAGTTGTTTAGCTGAGAACCCAGGAACACTTCGCCTCGTTGAATAACAAAGTCAGCTGTTCTCTGCTGCCCCCCCTCAAGCGCTGCCTGGTGCAAAGCCGGAGCAAATGGATTGGTATCGTTGGCCGTTTGGTGAGTGAAGTTCTGCAGGTGCAGAACATTTTCCCTGGCTCCGGTCAATCCGCTGTAGCTCATGAAATGGGGGCTGGCTGCGGCATCACCGGCTACTGTCACGGTCAAATCATGTCCGTGAGTTTGCTCAGTCACAACACTCTGCTCAACCCGGTGCTGCTGCAATGGAAAGACCGAAGAAAACTTGTCATTTATTTTGTCCAATGTCGCCCCCAATGACCCGGATTGATCAATACCATAATAATGGGCCACTGCCTGAAACCAGGCTTTATGAACA
>NZ_JAHHPR010000131.1:0-4579 GCF_024606255.1 Endozoicomonas sp. SESOKO3 | reverse complement strand
TTGCCACCATTGAAGTAGAAAAAGTTGAAGTGAATGGGCGTACCTTCATGCGTCTTATCGCTTCGGGCGATCAGCCCCCTGCACTGCAACGTCTGGGTCAATCACTCTTTGTCAATGATGAAGCCCTGCTGGCGGCAGCCACCTCTGCCTATGTTCAGGTTCATGTCCTGGAAGGGGATATACAACAGCAGGCCCTTAATGATCTGTTGGCACACAGCAAACCTGTCGGCTATGTTGTTCACGTCGAGGATGACACACAGGTTTATCCTGTGCCTGAGGGCTATCCAAAGCTGGAAGTAGCAGAAGCTTCCGGAGAGGTTATTGTTTTCCATGGTCAGAATCCGAATCCCCATGATATCGCCTTTGTAGAAAACCTCCATAAACTTTGGTTAGAAGCCGGGGAGAATAACCCCGCTGCTGCTGCGACACGGGTTAAAAAACATAAGGTCAAAGGCTACCAGTTCGCCATTCTAAGCAGGCAGATGGCACTGTTGGAGGAGTTTGTTGCACGGCACGATGCCGGAGCTGGCAAAGATCAGCCGACGACGCTTACAGACCAGGATAAACTGGCAGTGCATGCGCTTTCCTACTACGAATTTCTTCAGCAGGCATTGTCCAGTGCCATGCCAGCTCAAGCAGTTGAATTTGAATTCACACCAGAGCATGTCAGAGCCAGTTCAACTGTCATCACACCAACCTGGTTGCAGATTCAACTCACAAAACACTTCAGCTTCAAGCCTGCACTTAAAGACCTCCTGATCAATCAGAATTTTGTTAACGGTATTATGAGTCATATACCCGTTGTCGACGAATCACAGCTCGATGTTTTTAACCACGACGAACAGTTTGCTGCCAAAGTCGTGAGCGACACGGCCAGACAAATGGTTGAGTGGGAAAGACAGCTGCAAGAGCACCTGGTCAAAAAAAGCGAACTGATCCGGGTTAAAAACCATTTAGAGCTTGTATCGGAGACAGCCAATGCCAGTGAAGAGGAAAAACTCAGAGCACTTCAACTTAAGCAACAGGCCGGGGATAAGCTCGCACTGATTCGTAAAGTGGCGAAAGAACTGGAAGAACAGTCACAGAAACTTCAGTATGAAGTCGAACGAATCCCGTATCTGCAACGACAACTCCTTGACGCCAGAGAAGAAGCCAGCATAGCTCACAACACTCAACTGGCAGAGGTGCTTGGTATTGACAACTGGGATGGTACCCAGCCAGCAGAAGAACAAGTCAGACTTATCAGAAAAAACATTCATGAAATGCACCAATCAGTGGCCGCAACATTTGCCGCAACAGGACAGCCTGGTCCTGAGGCTGTAAAAGCAAAACTGGCAGCCATTGAAGACCGGTTCGGTATTACTCCGGTGGATGAAAACGATCTGGTAGCCCGCTGTCAGTCCATTCAGCAGTACCAGCACCTGCAACAAAAGACAGAAATGACCGATGCTGGAATCCACAAACTTCTGACCAGGATTCAACATCGGCTCAGTCTGGACCAGGATATCGAAAAGGGTCCGGAAGTCCGTTCCCGGGCCATTCGAAAGCACCCGAAGCAGCAGGCAGCTCAGGCCGGTCAGGAACGTTTTCAGCAACAGACCATCAAAAAAGATACCAAAGATCGGGCTGAAAAAATTAAGACAATGAATGTCAAACAAGAAATCGCTGATCTGAGTGAGCTTAACGAGGGCATCGCAACAGAAGACATCAATGTCCTGAAGTCAACCATTCATACCACGCTTCTCAAGAATGCAGCACTGGAAGAACAACTGAAAGACATCAACACACCTGGTCAGTCCAAAGCCTTGCCTGAAGTTTTTGAGACACTTCGTGCCATGGAAAAAGCTCTGGGAGATAAGAGTCACATCAATGAAAGGGACGATGTGTATCTCAATCGTCAGCTCGTTTCTGAAGACATACGCTTATACGTCAGTGAAGCCAGACTGCGGCAAGAGGCACAGGTCTCGATCATACTGCAACTGCTGGAAGACAGACTCGGTATCAGAGTCAGAATCAGTGAAAGTGATGGCAAGGCAGCAAAACTGGCAAGGGTTCGTGCAAGACTTGATAGCGGTAATGTCTCAAATGACCAGTTGGCTGACATGGACAGGCTCCTCCGTGTTGCAACTGACAGACCCGCTCCGGAGGGGAGTCCGATGCAGGTGGACGTCTTACTCTCTGGCATTCATGATCTTCTCAACTCTTTAAACGAAGAATCGGATCAGCGAGCCAGAATACGACAGGCAATTTATCTTATCGATCTGGAGGTCGCACTGAATATCTTACATCATGAATATCCTGCCGCTAAAGAAAGAGGAAAAAATTTCATAGCTAAACTGGCCAGTGATCTGCAGATAGGGTTTGCAGACGATGCCAATCTGTTCGACCAGCAGCATGCTCTAAGAGACAGAATTAAGGAACTAATGAAAGAAGTAAACGAAACTTATGACGATGAGGGTGTCAAAAGAATCAGAAACAATCAAATGGCTGATCAACTCGAGCTTAGGGACTTTAGAGTTGATGCCGGTATAGACGAGCAGAACAGCCTGATTAAGGCAAAACTTGAACACTTGGATGAAGAAGTGTTTAAAGCCGGTCAGCCTGAGGTTGATGAGCGTATCGCAGCCATTGAAAATGAGCTGGACAGGCAAATGGCTCGCTTGGGGCCTAAGCCCCGATTTGTCCTTGATCGTGATGCCGCCACAGCCAGAGGAGCAATTAAAAATGCTGAAAATGAACTGGCAGCTATTCATCGCAACCTGAAAGAGCTTCGTGGCGAACACCTGATATTTGCGGGGAACCGTGCTGACCTCCAACATATCCCGGATAAAGAAAACGCAGCTCTCAACCAGAGAATGAAAGAAGCTCAGATCGAGTTAGGCCTGGCTGCAAGTGACGAGCAAACCACTGAAGAGCGACTGAAAGACATCAGGCATTTCCTGCTGGAATGCAGCGCAGAAAAACGAGATGAAATCCTTGAGGAACTGGGAATCAAATCAGGTCTGAATATCCAGATAACAGGTGACACCGGTCTGGAGGAAGCATCTGATTACTTGATTGCCATTGCACGCTATACAGATTCTGATGGTCAAAATAAATTCAGTGAAGCATTGGGTAAACTGCTTTACAACAGGAAAAAGTACGCTCAGCTCAGAGACTTACTGCGTGAACACGACAGAAAAAGTATGAATGTAGCCAATGCAATGACTGAAGAGGCTCTTGCACAAGCGGATATGATTCGCAAGCAAAAGGAGATCGAATTTGGAACCAGCGATGAGTTGATTAAAGCCTTACCCAATCTCGAAATAGCTCAGCTGTCTTTAGCCCTGAGCCGCAAAAGTGAGGCTTTATCCAATGCAAAACAAGACTTGGCGGATCATAATGCGCTTCTTGAAGCCACCGAAAAAGCTATGGGTCTTAAACCAGCTCCTGCTGACACCCATGAACAACGGCTTAATGCCCTGAGAAACAGACAGGTACAAATAGGTGGAAACGATGGCTATGGTGGCACTGTCAGACACCTGATTCAGGAACAGAATCATTTGCAAAATAATATTGAATACAGGAAAACAGACATTGAGAGAATGAAGGGGGTCCTGAAGGCAGCAGAGCAAGCCGTCGAGAGTGACCCTGGCCCCTTCCAGTACACGCCGAAACAGGTACAGGTTCTGAACACTATCCACGAGTTCACCCAGCAACATCCTCTCAAAAAACAAGCCCTGGAAGCTGCAATTGGCCTGAGAGAAGCAGCAGTTGCCAGCGGTAAGCAAACACTGTTGCTTCCGACTTTGCATTTTGACGATGGATTTGCTGCGATTCGCTTGCAGGCACAGATCGGAGACAAACTGACGTTTGAACAGGCCAGTCGGATGGTGGAAACTTTCAAGAGCCTGAAGGTCTTCCCGGAATCCACTCTCGAGCCAATAGCAGATCGACCTCAGAGTGCTCTCTCACATGTCCTGACTTTGTCGCTATGGGCCATCTATCAGACAAAAAAAGGGCCCCAACAATACGACGACCTGATTCGCGGCATGGGCAAAACATTCATTCACTTCGTCGAGCATGAACAAGGGGGCCTGAAAGGCTTCCCGGAATACTTCGCCAGCCATTCTGCCAGTGGTTACAATATAATCACTTTGCTCCGTGAAGGCCTGATCAGCAAAGTTGAACTTGAACACTACCTGAAGGCCGTCAGAGGTGCCGGTGTTTATACGGCAATGGGCGAATTTGAACACTTTATTGGCAGCAAACACGGTGTCCATGTGCCCCAGTTCAGGAAGCTCGTCCAGATGCTGTCCGATAAGGGTGCCGAGGAATTTATGCAGAGCGCCTTTATTCCTGTGACCCCGACTGCAACCGGCCCGACAGGTATGAAAGAGTCTGTTGCCGGTATGAAAGAGTATGCAGCAGCTGTCATCGCCAACTACGTGCTGGATGATATTGCCTTTGACAATGGCCGCAGGACGGCAGCATTTCTTGCCAATGTTCAGGATACCCTGACGCGTTACGCCAATGCTGCTGGCCTGTCTGAATCAGAGCTGATCAAGGCTATCCATGACACATTGATGCAGACTCATGC
>NZ_JAHHPR010000014.1:0-1464 GCF_024606255.1 Endozoicomonas sp. SESOKO3 | reverse complement strand
GTTTTATCTTTACTGGCGGTTACCACATGACGACTATCAGTGCTAAAGACGGCTGAATTGACCTCGCCGTCATGAGTAATGGAGGCCTTTTCATTCCAGACTCCGTCCTTAAGGCCGTAGATTTTCACCGTTTTATTTTGACTGGCGATCAGCAGATGGCGGCTATCAGCGCTGAAAGTAACTGATGGTACCGAACTGCCATGACGAATGGTGGTTTTTGATTCCCATGATCCATCGGCCTTCAGACCGTAGATTTTCGCCGTACCATCGACACTGGCAGTCACAATATGGCTGCCATCGGTGCTGAAGTCGGCTGAAGTGACCCAAGAAGAATGGCGAATGTCAGCCTTTAGTTCCCAGGATCCATCGGTCTTATGGCCATAAATTTTCACCATGTGGGTGCCATCGCGGTTGGAGGGGGTATCGTTGAACCTACCGTACTCAGGCATTACACCAACGGTCAGCACATGGGTGCCATCGTAGCTGAAGGTGGCTGAAGTAGCATGATTGTCATAGGGAACAGTATCATTCTCCAGCCATGATCCATCTTCCTCCTGGCTAAGGATTTTCACCCCATTAGCGCTACCGGTGCAGGTTATCACATAGCACCCATCAACGCTGAAGGTGGCTGAGCAGACTGAACCTCGATGGGAAATGCTGGCTTTTGGTACCCAGGATCCATTGGCCTCCAAACCGTAGATTTTCGCCGTGCGACCATAACTGGCGGTCAGCAAAAGAGTGCTATCGGGACTGAACGTGGCTGAGCTGACCGGACGATCATAGGTAATGGTCTCCTTTTCTTGCCAGGATCCATCGGCCTCCAAACTGTAGATTCTCGCCGTGCAATCATAACTGGCAGTGACCAGATGATTGCCATCAGGGCTAAAGGTGGCTGAGTTGATAAGATCGGTATGAAAACAGCTGGTTTTTACATACCATGACCCATTGATGTCCTGACCAGAGATTTTCGCTGTATCTTCACCAAAAGCAGAACTCACGGTCACCACGTGGCGGCCATCGCCACTAAAGGTGGCTGATCTAATCTCGCCACCATGAGAAATCTCGCCTTTTCCAACCCATTCAAATGTTTCACATTTAGACATCAGTTCAGTGATGGTGAAATAGAAAATAGCGGGAAATTGATCACTCTTTCGGCGTTGTATAAGTGACTTTATTAGCACCTCATCATTCGTAAACTGCCCTAACCAGTCGCTGAGTTGGTTGTTATCTTTTGTACTGATGACTCTCTTGAGTTGAGCCTGGAGTGCTGAAGGAAACCGCTGATACCAAGCCTTCGCCAGAGCATCACCTTCTTTGATAGCATTGTAGAACTTAGAGCATGTCCGTTTTAAAAGGGCTACCGCTGGAAGATTCAGAGAGTCAATGACTTTATACTTTATCTCTAAGGGCAGTTGCTCCAATAAAGATTCACACTGGTAAGATGCAGTGATCTCCCTACCCATA
>NZ_JAHHPR010000130.1:0-1779 GCF_024606255.1 Endozoicomonas sp. SESOKO3 | reverse complement strand
CCGGGTTACAGTCTCGGGAAATACATTGGCCTGATGTTCGAAATTGATAGCGTCGCTACCCTGGGTCAGACAGGTGCACGCTCCAGCCAGACTCTGGGCTTTACCTTCGTGACCACTCTCTGAATCAATCTGAAGGCTGTGCTGCCGATGGAAAAAATAAGAACACCTGACTGAGGATTTTCCTTTTGAAGCATCGTTTACTGTCTATACCGGCTCTCTGCCTGATGTGCCTGTCAGAGGCTTGGTCTGACGATACTGATCTTCTGATCAATGGCTTCAATAATGGTCAGGTTGATTTTCTGGGGTTTGCTGCACCTGCATCGGTCGGTGATGCCGCAAACTCGCTGCAAAACTCTGATGAACTCTATTACATCCTGCTCTGGATGATTAATGGTCCTGGCTGGCGGGGAAACCTCAAACGCTACAGTCTGGGAACGGATAACCAGGTTTATGATGCCAATGGTCATCTGGCCATTGATTCGTCCACCGGATTTTTTACCGGCAGCTCCAGAAGTTTTTGGGGTAATACCAACGATGGTAACAGTGCTACTTCAGGAGGAATGGCTGCCCATTTGAAAAAAAGTCGGACGGTGGTCTCCAATATTACTGGCAGTAACAGCGCCAACCTGAATGCTTCGGGTAATCGTGTCACTGAGAATAACGCGGGCATTACCACCGGGATTCTGGGTCTGTCCGGAAGTGCAGCGGCAACGAACCGTACCAATGTTCTCAAGTGGGCCAGAGGGGTTGATGTAGACGACGAAGACGGTGACGGTTCTACTACGGACAACCGAACCAGTACGGGCGATCCGCTTCATACCCAGCCAAAAGTGATCACTTATTATAAGAACAGTGCCGGGTCCGTGGTGGACCGAACGGTTTATTTCACCACCAACGACGGCTTCTTACACGCTGTGAATACCGATAATGGCAGCACTGAGTTCTCATTTATCCCTAAAGAGCTGCTCGTTAACCTTAAAATCTACAAAGACAATCTGGTACAAGGGGCAGACCACTATACCGGCCCATCTTCCGATGAGGGGTGTGTCTGGAACTTCAGAATACCCGGTAGTTGCATCCCTGAATACTGGTGCAGTTTTCAGTATCAATTGTTTGATATTCATCCTTCACAAAGTTGCCGTCTCAATGCACCAAGGACAGATGGCGACTGTGACTATAATATATTTGCGCCCCCGGGCACCTGTCACAACCCTGAGTTTTGCGAGTATCGCTATCGCTTTGGTGATCTCAATCTTAATCAGAGCTGCAGGCTCAGGAGCCGCCCTCAAATACCTCCTCCCACTGTGAATAATACACCGGTCAAGCTTTATGGCATGGATGGCCCGATGACGGTATGGATCAATGATGCCAACGGTGATGGTGATGTTCTTCAGAGCAATAATGGCTTTCCCGATTCCGGAGAGCATGTCAACCTTTATCTCACCATGAGGCGTGGTGGCAGTAATATCTACGCTCTGGACGTCATTCGCAGATATAACCCGGAATTGAGATGGGTGATTCGAGGCGACCAGGATAGGAACAATCAGGCAGACAGCACAACACTGAATCCTGATTTTCCTGAGCTGGGCCAGACCTGGTCAGCCCCGACTCCGGCAAAGGTCCGTTTTAATGGAGCCGACAGGCAGGTGCTGTTGTTCGGTGCTGGCTACGATCAGGATGCCGATGAACAAACGACGATCGGCCATAATGACATCGGGCGGGGAATCTACAGGGTGGATGCCAGCACAGGCCAGAAGCTCTGGTCTGCCGGCAACAGTG
>NZ_JAHHPR010000129.1:0-1866 GCF_024606255.1 Endozoicomonas sp. SESOKO3 | reverse complement strand
CCGTTAAGAGCGGTATAATGCCACTGCCTGGCATCGCAGTGGCTCAACAAGAATGATAAAAGAAGCTACGGAACTGGCTATATATGGCACGAAAACCAACAAAAACAGCCACATTCGTCTGGGAAGGTAAAGACAAGAGTGGGCGGAAGGTCAAAGGAGAAATCCAGAGCGGCAGTATTGCACTGGTCAAAGCTGAGCTCCGCAAGCAGGGAATCAACTCCACAAAAGTCAGAAAGAAGGGTATGTCACTGGGTACCAAGGGCGGCAGGATCAAACCCATGGATATTGCCCTGTTTACCCGCCAGCTAGCCACCATGATGAAGGCGGGGGTTCCCCTGCTTCAAGCGTTTGATATTACTTCTGACGGTATCGAAAAGCCTGCCATGAAAGATCTCATTGGCAAAATCAAGAATGATGTTGCCGGCGGTTCCACTCTGGCCGACGCTCTGAGAAACCATCCACTGTATTTCGATGACCTCTACTGTAATCTTGTCGCTTCCGGTGAGCAGTCTGGTTCTCTGGAGTCACTGCTGGACAGAATCGCCACCTACAAAGAGAAAACCGAAGCCCTTAAGGCCAAAATCAAGAAAGCGATGAAATACCCCATCGCTGTTGTGGGTGTTGCTATGGTTGTGACTGGCATTCTGCTGGTCTACGTAGTGCCCCAGTTTGAGGAAGTATTCCAGGGATTTGGGGCTGAGCTACCCGCATTTACCCAGTTGGTTATCGGCATTTCTGAATGGGTCCAAAGTTCATGGCATATGACCATAGGCGCTCTCGTTGCCTTTGGATTTATGTTCAAAAAACTGCTACAAAAATCCAAAGCAACCAGAGACAGAATGGATCGGGTCACCCTTAAGATTCCCGTGATCGGTGTCATTCTTGATAAATCAGCAGTCGCCCGATTCGCCAGAACCCTGTCGACGACTTTTGCCGCCGGTGTACCCCTGGTGGATGCCCTTGACTCGGTTGCCGGGGCTGCTGGTAACGTCGTCTATTTCGATGCCACCCAACGCATAAAGGAAGACGTATCCAGCGGTCAGCAGCTGCAGTTCGCCATGAGAAACTCTGGCATATTCCCGGCCATGGCGGTTCAGATGGTGGCTATTGGTGAAGAATCCGGCGCTCTGGATGAAATGCTCGATAAGGTCGCCACTTTTTACGAAGACGAAGTAGACAACATGGTCGATGGTCTGACCAGCTTGATGGAACCTTTGATCATGTCGGTTCTCGGCGTACTGGTTGGTGGTCTTATCATTGCCATGTACTTGCCTATTTTCCAGTTGGGGTCTGTGGTCTAACCAACAGATGTAAACATGTATTAAAACTCCAGACACATGCATTAAACTATCGACACGGAAATAGCTTATTCCTCTATAGCCCTTATTATATAGGGCTATCAGTCAACAGCTTTATCCAGCTACATTCAGGAATCGGACATATAAAAACAGTTTTAATGCATTTTGGCCGCAAGTTACTTACTCTGTGTCCACTGAAAATCAGGAGTACTTGTCAATAGTTTTAATGCACGTCTACTCTTCAAACTTTTTAGTTTTTTGTTCAACTTCCTGCAGCACGGGCTGCTTATCCTTGCTGAACAACAAGCGCTCGTAATACAGCTTGCTGACCTGACGATCCAGCGACCGGGAATGCCAGCTCTATTGTATGGCTTCCAGCAGATATCGCTCTCTGGATTTGGGGTTTCAATACGGGTCAGACGACGATAGTGGGACCTGCTCGATTTGGAACGCAAGGCGTTCCATTTTGATAAAAAGCACTCATACAACGCAGGTTCCTGGCTGCGCTGATCTGCAGCACTGTTGGTTCTAACAAAAAAGGCAAACGCGATCTGGGGGGAGCGCGAGG
>NZ_JAHHPR010000128.1:0-2371 GCF_024606255.1 Endozoicomonas sp. SESOKO3 | reverse complement strand
CAACCATAAAAATTTCAGTTGTTTTGGCATCTAAATACACTCCAAGCCTTTTATATCAATAAGGTGTGCTATGAAATTATCTGGTTTTGGAGTCGAAGACACTCATATTGAAAGCGAAGAACGAGTCTGGTCTGGATTTCTGAAGCTATGCCGATATAAAGTCAGACATGCCCTTTTCCGGGGAGGGTGGAGTAAAGCACTGGATCGGGAAGCGGTTTTGCGAGTGCCCTCTGTAGGTGTACTTCTTTATGACCCGGTTCTGGAAAAAGTGGTGCTGGTCGAGCAGTTTCGCATAGGCCCTCTGATGAGCGATGACGACCCCTGGTTGCTCGAAGTGGTTGCGGGCATATCTGAGCCGGGTGAATCCCTGGAATCGGTTGCTATTCGTGAAGTAAAAGAAGAAGCTGATTGTGAAGTGAAGCATCTTTTACCGGTTTCCAATTTTTACGTCAGCCCCGGTGCAACCAATGAACGTATGATGCTTTATTGCGGCATTGTCGATGCCTCATCGGCTGGCGGGGTTTACGGACTGGCGGAAGAAGGTGAAGATATCAGAGTGCATGTGTTAACAGCAGAACAAGCCTGGCAGATGGTTGTAGATGGTCGTATTTCCAACGCTCCGGCTGTCATTGCGCTGCAATGGTTAAGGTTGAACCATGGAGAACTTAAAGATTATGTTCAATGAAACCAGGCCCGGATTTTTAATACTGATGCTAACAGCAATGCTGGTTCTGACAGGGTGTCAGTCTGGCGGTTTTAATATCTCGGGTGGCCTGGGTGGTACAGCGGCTACTTCAGGTCTTTATCGGGAAGGGTTGCCAGGTACCGCTGACTGGGCCGTCCTTCCCTTTGTTAATCACAGTAAAGCGACCAGTATTACCACTCAGGTAGAAAGAATACTGATGGTTAATTTGCCTTCGCGGGGCATTGAGGAGGCCCGTTTGTACCCTGAGTCGGAAGTGACGACAGCCTCAAAATCTCTGCAAGCAGCTCATCGTTACCAGAATGGCATGCAGTGGGCCAAGCAGAATGACATCAGCTTCGCGCTCGCCGGTGAGATTTTCGAGTGGTATTACGATGACAGTGGCAGGCCCCATGTTTCCATGGGGTTGACGGTTATTGATATCCGCAGTGGTGAAGTGATCTGGGATGTAAACGGTGCCAGTGAAGGCCTGCAGGGCGATGATCTGTTTGATATCAGCCGGGGGCTGATTTCTGATTTGCTACAGTCATTACCTATCAACCGGCGGATTTAGGAGCGGCAGGATGCTATACGCACTCAAAGATGAAAAAGGTGAAATTCAGGCAGTTGCAGACAAGCAACTTACAGAAGACTGGGAGCTCGTCAATCTGGAAGACGAAGCCGTACATACCTTCCTGCAACAAAACCCAACCCTTGGTGGCAAGGTTATGCAGGCGGCGGATGCCGATTTTATTCGCGTGCTTGAAGACCTGATCGACCTGCTCATTGATAAGCAGATCATTCAGTTTACCGAGTTGCCAGATCCAGTACAGAATAAACTGCTGAACCGTCGCCGATATCGTGAGGAGTTACGTGTTCAGGATGACACGACTCATCTGATTGATGGCGGTGATGAGATTTTCTAGTTTCATTACCGCGTATCGGAAATCTGGCCACGTATCGTTTTGCGAGCACTTCCGGTTGGCCAATCTTTTGCCCATTCTTCCTGATGCTCAATCGATTGGTTGGGAATAATCAGACTTTTATCTTCCACCCTCATAGGGAACAGTTTTCCATCGAGGTGATCCAGTTCATGCTGCATGACCCGGGCTGTAAAACCTGACAGGTCTCTTTGCTGGCGCTCTCCCTGTTCGTTATAGCCAACCACTGTGATGCTCTCAGGACGCTAAATCCATGCCCTCATGCCCGGAACCGAAAGGCAGCCTTCCCAGGTCCAGCAAGTGTTGCTGCTGAAGTTGATGATTTGTGGATTGATCCAGAATGCAAAAGGGATGTCTGGAGCCTGAGGATATCTGGATCGGTTGATTTCTGAAATACCGAGACTGAAAACACGGGCGGGCCAACCTATTTGGGGAGCCGCAAGCCCTACTCCCAGGGTACACAATTGCTTTTGCTTGAGGATCTCAAGGTTGTGCTGGAAGTCATCTGAAGTTATTTCTCCGACAGCGACCTGAGGTTGTTCCTGAAACAACAGAGGGTGGCCCATGAGTAATACCTCAGGCTCTTGATTCAGTCTCATAACAAATAGATTCCAGAATAAAATACGCTCTTTGGTTTATAGCCTAATATTGTTGCAGCAAGATAGCCTGAGGAGTAGTGCTTCTATGACAAGAATCTGTTTACGCTACAAATATTCAATCTCCCTGAATTCATGTAATGGCGTACCCT
>NZ_JAHHPR010000127.1:0-1103 GCF_024606255.1 Endozoicomonas sp. SESOKO3 | reverse complement strand
CCCTACATATGAAAAAACGAATATTGAAAAAATAATCCTAAAGTCACTCCTGTCGTCAAAGTCTTCCTTGTTTGAAATCATTGAATCAGATTATCAAAGCTCAACTATAAAAATAAAAGATTTATTTTCTGATAGTGAGTTCCTGATAACCGATAGGTCGTTCAGCGCATCCCCAAATGCTTGTGATTATTTGATGTTCTCTAGAATACTAGTATTCGAAGAATTCAATATGACATCTGGAGCACCTATGATTTTCCACAAAGAAATGAAAGAAATAATTCTTGGCAAATACAAACGAATAATGAAAAAGATTCCACTAGCAAAGGATCGATCAAAACTTTATGTTACTTTCTTCAAGTTATATAAAAAGTGCGGGCATGAAAACATAGCATACACTGGAGCAAGAGCCTGGCAAGTGCGTGGTGTCAGCAGCAAGCTTCAGACCCATCACCAGCCAAAGAAATCAGAAAAAAGCTAAAGCTTTCTCAATCTGCTTTTGCTGGTTTTATGGGTGTCAGCATAAGAACCATACAAGATGGGAACAAGGGCGTCGAAACCCTCAAGGTTCCGCAAAAGCCCTGCTAAGAATTGCTGAACAATGCCCTCAGGTTTTTCAAGAACTGAGATAATCCGAACAAAGGCATAACAAATGCGTGGAATTTGTACAGCCCTGACGGGCTCCACCCGACGCGCATTCGGCGCGCGGTTGAGGCAGGCGTGTGTGCCGAGCATGGCACTTAACTAGAGAGGTGAAAGTCCTCTTACCAGGTATTCGCAGAGCCGAAGGTTAGCGAAAGGGCAAGGGCGTGAGCGAAGCTTTCTGGACATTACGTTCAGCCGACGAGAAATGAAGGTTAAAGTCAGCGCGAAAGCACTGATTAAACTGAAACAGACCGTCAAACAGCTGAGCCGTCGAACGAGAGGTCATTCAATAAACCAGATAATCACAGAATTAAGAAAATCCCTGCTTGGTTGGAAAGCGTACTTCGATATATCTGAAGTGCTGAGTCCTCTGCGAGATCTGGACAAATGGATTCGACGCCGATTGCGATGTTATCTTTTGAAGCAATGGGGAGGGAAAGGCTACAGAGTGCTTAGACGAT
>NZ_JAHHPR010000126.1:0-1583 GCF_024606255.1 Endozoicomonas sp. SESOKO3 | reverse complement strand
GCTACTCAAGATAGTGCTACTCAAGATAGTGCTACTCAAGATAGTGCTACTCAAGGTGTCGCAGATGAATTTGAATTCTCAATAGGGCACGTCAGAGTCGCTTCGTCGGTCATGACGCCAACCTGGATGTATAATCAACTCTTAAAACACTTCGGCTTCAAACCTGAACTTAAAGATCTGCTGTCTAACCGGCATTTTGTTCAGAATATTCATGAATTGGTACCCATTGTCACCAAAGCCTACGGCGTTTCTCCTCCCGAAGACGGAAGCTTTGCTTCCAAAGTCATTGGCGACTTTGCCGGACAGACGTTTGAAATGGCAAGCAAGCAGGATCCGGAAGTCCGTTCCCGGGCCATTCAGCAGTACCTGAAGCGGCAGATCCCTGGCCTTGATCTGAGTGAGCAGAATGAAGGCATCACGACAGAAGACCACAATGCTCTGAAGGCAAGACTTTATAATACGCTTCTCAAGAATGCAGCGCTGGAAGAAGAACTGAAAGACATCCGCACACCAGGCCACCCCAAAGCCATGCCTGAAGTGCTTCGGATACTTCGTGCCGCAGCAAGAGTTTTGGGGAAAAAGAATCGCCTCAATGATAAGGACGATGTGTATTTCCAACGTCAGGTCATTGCTATTCTTATGCATCTGTGCATCAGAGAAGCCAGACGGGTGTCAGAGTTAAAGGCCCGGATCAAACTGCAAGTGCTGGAAAAAATACTCACCATCAAAATCAATAAAGGTGATGACAAAGCAACAAGACTGCAAAGGATCCGTGCAAAGATTGATGGCGGTGATGTCTCATATCACGAGCTGAGTGGGATGTACATGATCTTACGGCCGGGACCAGCCCTGGAGGCAGATCTGCCGGAGGCGGATATCGTACTCTCAGATATTCATGATCGTCTCAACTCCGTAGTCGAAGAATCGGATCAGCGAGCCGAAGAACAACAACTAAATTATCTTACCGCTCTTGAGATGGAACTAAATATCTCCCCTCATGAAAACCCTGCTGCTCAAGAAAGAGGCAAAATTTTCATGGCTCAACTGGCCAGAGCTTTACAGCTGGGGTTTGCAGATGATGCCAACCTTTTCGACCAGCAGCATGTTTTAAGAGACAGAATCCAGGAATTAATGGAAGAAGTAAACGAATTTTATGACGATGAAGGTGCCAAGAGAATCAAAAACAATCAAATTGCCGATCAACTCAACATTAAGAACTACAGATATCACGGCAGTATAGACGAGCAAAACAGTCTGATTGAGGCAAAACTTGAACATCTGGATGAAGAAGTGTTTAAAGCGGGTCAGCCTGATGTTGATGAGCGTATCGCAGCCATTGAACATGAGCTGGACAAGCAAATGGCTCGTCTGGGTCCTAAGCCCCGGTTCGACCTTCATCGTGATGTCGCCAGGGCCAAACGAGCCATTAAAAAAGCTGAAAGTAATCTGTCAGGTGTTCATCGAAAACTGAATAATATTCGTCGCAAACAAGTGGTCTATGTGAGTCGTACCGACGTCTACCCTGCTATCACGGACGAAGACGAAAAGACTCTCAATCAGGCCATTAAACAAATCCAGATCGA
>NZ_JAHHPR010000125.1:0-3491 GCF_024606255.1 Endozoicomonas sp. SESOKO3 | reverse complement strand
CTGTTGGCACACTGCAAACCCATCGGCTACGTTGTCGCCGGGGACTTACAACAGCAAGTTGTTAATGAACGGTCGGCACACAGCAAACCCGTCGGCCATGTTGCATACGCAGAGGACGAGACAGCGCTTTATCCTGTGCCTGCAGGTTATCCAAAGCTGATAGTAGCAGAAGCTCCGGGGGAGATTATTGTTTTTCATGGTCAGAAGCCAAATCCCGATGATATCGCTTTTGTAGAAAACCTCTATAAACTCTGGGTCGAAGCTGAGGGTAATACCCCCGCCCCTGCTACAACATGGATTCAAAAAGACAATATCAAAGGCTATCAATACGCCATTCGAAGCAGGCAGATGGTACTGCTGGAGGAGTTTGTTACACGGTACGATGCCGGAGTTAACAAAGATCAACCGATGATGCTTACAGACGAAGACAAACTGGCTGTGCGTGCGCTTTCATACTACGAATTTCTCCAGCAGGCATTGACCAGTGCCACCCCGGCTCAGGAAGCTAACTTTGAATTCACACTGGAACACATCAGAGCCGCTTCCTCTGTCATCACGCCAACCTGGTTGCAGATTCAACTCGCAAAACACTTCAGCTTCAAGCCTGCACTTAGAGATCTTCTGATCAATCAGAATTTTGTTAAGGGTATTATGAGTCTTGTACCCGTTGTCGACGAATCACAGCTCAATGTTTTTAACCACGACGAACAGTTTGCTGCCAAAGTCGTGAGGGACATGGCCAGAAAAATAGTTAAGTGGGAAAGACAGCTGCAAGAGCACCTCGCAACAAAAAGCGAACTCATCCGGGTTAAAAACCAGTTAAAGCTTATATCGGAGACAGTCACTACCAGTGAAGAGCAAAAACTCAGAGCACTTCAACTCAGGCAACACGCTGAGGATGAGCTCGCACTGATTCGTAAAGTGGTGAAAGAACTGGAAGATCAGTCACAAAAACTTCAGCATGAAGTCGAACGAATCCCGTATCTGCAACAACAAATCCGTGATGTCAGGGAAGAAGCCAGTATAGCCTACAAGACTCAACTGGCAGAGATGCTTGGTATTGATAACTGGGATGATACCCAGCCACCGGAAGAACAAATCAGGCTTATCAGAAAAAAAATTCATGAAATCAATCAATCAGTGGCCGCAGCAGGACAGCCTGGTCCTGAAGCTCTGAAAGCACAACTGGCAGCCATTGAAGGCCAGTTCGGTATTACTCCGGTCGATGAAAACGATCTGGGTGCCCGCTGTAAGTCCATTCAACAGTATATGCAACATACGACTGAAGCGACCGATCAGGAGGAGGCCTCGCACAGACTGGCTATCGTTGAAAGTCAACTCGGTCTGGTCCCGCTCAACAAAGATGACCTGAAGGCCCGTCATCGGACCATTCAGCAGCATCTTGAACTTCAAAAAATGCTGGAACAAGAAAAAAAGAGGCTAACGAAATTTCAGCAGGAAGTCACTCGAATGCCAACGCTGATAAAAGACATTCGTGCTTCCCTGGCAGAAATCAGAGATGAGTACAATACCCAACTGGCCAATGAACTGGGTATTGATAACTGGGATGGTAGCAAGCCACCAGAAGAACAAGCCAGACTCATCAGAAAGGGCATTCATGAAATCAAAAGATCGGTTGCCGCAACAGATGCCGCGATAGAACAGTCTCGGGAAGAAGCCGTAAAAACAAAATTGGCAGACATTGAAAAGCAGATCGATATTACTCCAGACAATGAAAACGATCTCGGTGCCCGCTATGAGTTCATTAAACTCTGCCTGCAAGAGCAAATGCTTCAACAGACAGAGCTGATTGATGCTGTAGTCCGCAATCGTCTGAATAACATTCAACGTCAGCTCGGTTTGGTCCCGGATGTCGACACGGAGCCGGAAGCCCGATGCCGGGCCATTCAGCAGCACCTGAAGCAGTGGGCAACTGAGGATCAGAAACGTTTTCAGCAACTGAGCATCACAAAAGATACGAAAGATGCCACTGGAATCAGAGCCCGCTATGCAACCCTTGCCGCAGTCTTGAACATTCCGAATTTTGATGGCAAAGCTGATATTGACGCTCAGCAAGAACGCCTGCTTGAAAAAATTAAGACAATAAATGTTCAAATACAAATCCTGAATCAAAAACTTGCGATAACGGATGCCCAAAAAGAAATCCTGCATCGCAGAATTCAGACAATATATGAACAACAGGATATAGAGAATTCTCACACCAAAGCCAGAATATCTGCTCTTGCAGCGATCCTTGGCCTTGATCCTGGTGAGCAGAATGAAGGCATCGCGACAGCAAACCTCAATGCCCTGGAGTCAAGTGTTTATAACTCGCTTCTCAAGAATGCTGCACTGGAAGAAGAACTGAAAGACATCAACACACCAGGCCACCCCAAAGCCATGCCTGAAGTACTTCGGACACTCAGTGCCGTGGGAAAAGCTATGGGGAGAAAGAGTCACTTCAGCAATAAGGACGATGTGTATTTTCAACGTCAGGTCATTTCTGAAGACATTCGTCTATACATCAGAGAAGCCAGACAGCAATCAGAGAAAGAGGCCCGGTTCACACTGCAAACTCTGGAAGCAATACTCAAGATCAAAAGCAATGAAATTGACAGCAAAGCAACAAGGCTGGAAAGGATTCTTACAAGGCTTGATAGCGGTGATGTCTCAAATTACGAGCTGAGCAACATGGACAACTTCATCTGGTGGAAAAGTGAGAGGCCAGATATTAAAAAGAACCTGGAGAGAGATCTGAACGCGGGCCTCCTGAGGGATGATTTCGTACTTTCCAGAATTCGCGATCGTCTCAAATTTTTAGTCGAAGAATCGGATCAGCAAGCCAGAGAACAACAGGCCAATTATCTTGCCGCTCTGGAGAAAGAGCTAAATATCTACCCTCATGAAAACCCTGCTACCAAAGAAAAAAGAAAAATTTTTCTGGCTAAACTGGCTAGTGATTTACAGATAGGGTTTGCAGACGGTGCCAATCTGTCCCACCAGCAGCAGGCTCTAAGAAACAAAATTCAGGAATTAATAAGGGAACAAGTCAACGAAATCTATGACGATGAAGATCTCAAAAGAATCAGAAACAATATAATCGCTGATCAACTGAAGATTGAGAACTATAAAGGTCTAGCCAGCACAGACGAACAGAACAGTCTAATTAAGGCAAAACTTGAACATCTGAATGAAGAACTGTTCAAAGCGGGTCAGTCCGAGGTTGATGAACGTATCGCAGCCATTGAAAATGAGCTGGAAAGGCAAATGGCTCGCCTGGGGCCTAAGCCCCGGTTCGCCCTTGATCGTGATGTCGCCATGACCAAACGAGTCATTAAAAAAGCCGAAAGTGAGCTGTCAGGGGTTCATAGAAAGCTGAATAATATTCGTCGCAAACAAGTGGTCTATGTGAGTCGAACCGATGTCTACCCTGCTGTCACGGACGAAGACGAAAAGACTCTCAATCAGGCCATTAAACAAATCCAGATCGA
>NZ_JAHHPR010000124.1:0-2823 GCF_024606255.1 Endozoicomonas sp. SESOKO3 | reverse complement strand
TCTGACGGCGACACAGAAATGCTTGAAGTGCGAGCTACAGAAGTGGTGGGCAATGTGCTGGTTAAAGGCTGTGCCGATGACGATATGGCAGTATTTATTCAAAGCATTATTCAAGTGCGGGCGGGATAGCAGGGGAAGTCAGCAACGCTCCGGTTATTCAAAATGTAAATGTTGGAACGGTCACCTGTGACTGCAATTATGGAGCTGCGGGAGGTATTGCCGGAAAGCTTTCAGGTGGAAGCATTCATGACAACCTGAATGCTGGAGCAGTAGCAGAGAAAAACAGGATGGCAGTTTATGTCGGTGGAATTGCCGGGATCGCCTATGATTCGGCCTCGGTTTATAACAATGTCAATACGGGGGCAGTTGAAGCACATTCAAGCTATATAAGCCCAGCAGTCGGAAGTCCTTATGGAGCAGGTCGTATTGGGAATAACCTGGATACTTTCACAAGGTATAAATGGACTCCTAGCAGTAATTATGGATACAACTTAGGTGTCTTAAGAATATCGAAAAGTTCTCTCAAATCAAACCTGTATGGTTTAAACAGCGATCTCTGGAATGCCGGTAATGCAACACAGCTGCCGATGCTCAAAAGCGTTAACACCCCTTACCGTGACCTTGCCCGAATAGATGGTACCCAACAGACTGATAACCAGTTTCCCACCGTCCTGAATGAGTTTGCAGATCCTGGTGGTGCCATAGATGCTACCTCTTTCACTCGTACTATCTGGAACGGATGGGATGGTTATTTACCCTTTCCAAAAGTTTTCTCCAAACCACAAACATCACTGGCTGGAATTGATTGCACACCAGGGGGATTTGACTGCGGCCAGGAAAAACCTCCTCAATTAATCCATGAAATTGCAATAGATCCAAACAGGTTGCCGGTGCATGCTGCTCCAACGCCTACAGGAGGCGTTGTCCCACCAAGTTATTGCGGGCCCCACAGGGTTTTGAGTGTCTCATGGAATATGAACAGTATGCTCATGGCTGTGGGAATAGGTTCCGGTGGCGGTTCCGGATGCCCTGTTTCAGGCTCCGTACAAATCTTTGATATGAGTGACCCGGCGAGGCCCAGACTCCTGCATACCTTGCACGATGCTAAACACTGGGTGGAGACTGTTGCCTTCAACCACGACGGTACCCAGCTGGCAGTCGGGGGGTATGATAAAAAGGTCAGGATTTATGACCCAGTGAACCCGTCCACTCCCCTTGCCACCCTGTCCGATGCGAAAGGCCCGATAGACGGCGTTAAATACAATCACGGAGGTACTCAGCTGGCAGTTGGTAGATATAATAAGGTCAGGATTTATGACCCGAGGGATCTGTCCATTCGCCCGACAATTCTGACCAATGCAAATGATTGGGTACTGAGCCTTGACTACAATCACGACGGTACCCAGCTGGCAGTGGGGGGGTACGGTAAAAAGGTCAGGATTTATGACCCGTGGGATCTGACCATTGCCCCGCAAGCTGTGATCCCTGGGCTTTATCGTATGAGCGCTAAATTCAACCACGACGGCACGCTGCTGGCAACTGGGGGAAGTGACTATAGGTACAGAGGACACAGTGTTGAGGTTTATGACATAAAGAACCTGGACAGCCCAAAGTATACTCTGAGGGATACGCCATGGACGGTCACGAGCATTGACTTCAATCACGACAGCACCCGACTCGCCTTTGGGGCTAGGAGGAGTGTCAGGATATATGACATGTTGAATCCAACTGGGGTTCTGTACACCCTCTCTGATGCGACAAGTGCTATAAAGAGCGTTAACTACAACCACGACGGCACCTTGCTGGCAGTCGGGACGCACGCTGGAAAGGTCAGGATTTATCGGGTCGGTATAAAAGCTTCAGCGACAACATCGCCATCTGCAAGTCTCTCGACCAGTCAACCCACCACTGCTTCTACAACCATTTCGAGATCTCCATCAGAAAATTCAGCACTGATCAGGCCTTCATCGTCGTATACACCGCCATCGTCAGACGAATTGACGACCACTTCTGTTCCCACTACTTTGCTCAGTTCGGAGTCACTATCAGCAACACCATCTGCTCTATCATCAACGTCTGAACGGTCATCAACCAGTGAATTGAGCACTCATTCTGAAGCCCGTACTTCAGCCAGTTCGGTGTCACATTCTGAAGTTTCATCTGCTGTCCCATCGTCATCAGCACAACCTTCAAGCAGTGAATTGAGCACGGCTTCTGTAGCCCAAACTTCAGCCAGTTTGGTGTCACCGTCAGAAGTTTCATCTGCTGCCCCATCGTCATCAGCACAACCTTCAAGCAGTGAATTGATCACTACTTCTGTAGCCCGAACTTCAGCCAGTTCGGTGCCACCTTCAGAAATTTCATCCGCTGCTCCATCATCAGCACAACCTTCAACCAGTGAATTGAGCACGGCTACTGTAGCCCGAACTTCATCCAGTTCAATGTTACCTTCAAGAGCTACGCCCAATGCCCCATCGTCATCCGCACAGCCAGCAATCAGCAGGGCCAGCACTGTTCAGCTGGACAATAGTAATTTCAATCAATATCTGAATGCCGACCACCCGGTCGAGGGACGCTATGAGTTAATCGGTGATATTGACCTGAGCGGATCTGAATGGAAACCGGTCGGCAATACCTCCAAACCCTTATCTGTCACTCTGCTTGGCAACGGCCACGTTATTTCCGGCCTTAAAATTTCAACATGGGCAGCGAATAAAGCCACGGGCTTGTTCGGAGTTCTGCAAGACAGCACCATCAGGCAGATCATTCTAAACCAGCCCGAAGTTACCAGTTATGGAAGTTCAAGCCCCACAGGTGCACTTG